>QWOR01000259.1 GCA_003669575.1 Planctomycetota bacterium
CGATCCGCGATGAACTCTTTACCCAACCCCGTTATCCGCAGGAGCTGATCGAGGTCATTCACAGTGGCGTGGAGACCAGCTTTCAACACGCGACGCCCGAGTTGCTCGATCCAGACCAATCGCCCGTCATCGGTACCGCGGGTCCCCTCGAGTTCGACAAAGGGCACGATGTCTTCATCCGGGCCACGCCGTTGATTCTGCAGCGTGTTCCGAATGCCCAGTTCGTCATCGCTGGCACCGGGCCAGAAGAAACTCGATTACGACAGCTGGTTCGCGACCTGAAGATGACGGAACAGGTCACCTTTGTCTCCGGCATGGCCGATCTGGCGGTGGCCATCGAAGCGATGGACATCTTTGTTCTGCCCTCACTTCGCCAGGGACTCGGCACGATCATGCTGGAAGCCATGGCCCGCAGCCGCCCGGTCATCGCCTCTCAGTCAGGCGGGATCTACCAGATCGTCAAGGCAGGCGTCACGGGACTGCTGGTTCCTCCGTCAGACAGTGCCGCTCTGGCGCAGTGTGTCATCGATCTGGTCCATAATCCAAAGCAGGCACGAGAACTGGGGCAAGCGGCTCGTGAGCAGGTGCTGACCCACTTCCGCGTCGAAGACATGGTCGACAAAACAGCAGAGATGTACCGGGCCGTGCTGGGAGAAATGCCGTCACCCAAAGATGTGGACGCATAGCATCCCGGCACGCGTGTCTCCGCACTCCTTTCACTCACCCGATGACACATGGAAAACCAGTTCGCAAACCGGAGGAGAATGTTCATCGAGACAGAGCGAGATGCTGGCCCAGCCACGAAGTCTCTCCCTTCGTCGACTCTCTCCACTGGGTGGGGTAGCATGCCTCTTGTGGCAAAAGGAGTTCGTTCAACCTCCGAGGCCACCAGAAACACGCACATTCAAAGGACCAATTATGAACTCCCGTGATGCCATTAAGGTCGGCCTCGACATGGCGGATTTCGTCGGAAAGGGATACCTCGGGGATCTGACCGATGCCGAATTGCTGCATCGTCCAGCCAAGGGCGCAAATCACATCAATTGGCAGTTGGGCCATCTGATCGTATCCGAACACCAAATCATCGAGTCAGTCGCCCCCGGTTCGATGCCCGCACTGCCAGCGGGCTTCGCAGCGAAGTACACCAAGGAAACTGCGAGTGTCGACGATCCGGCCAAGCTGCTCACCAAAGAAGAGCTGTTGAAGGTCCACGACGCTCAGCGGGCCGCGACCCTCGTCGCACTGGCCAAGCTCGTGGACGCTGACCTCGACCGGGAATCGCCCGAGGCCATTCGCTCGTACGCTCCCAACTGGGCGAATGCCTACTCGCTGCAGGGCAGCCACTGGCTGATGCACGCCGGTCAATGGGCCGTAGTTCGTCGCCAATTGGGTCGGCCACCGCTGTTCTAAGCGATTCCAACAACCCGAGGTGTGTGGTGAGTTGCCTGGCGAAAAGTTGAGGCAACTCATCCACTCCGAATCTGTGACGATCTTCGAGATCTGTGTCCCCTCTGATAGTTCTCGTAATTTTCACGGCCGACTCTCTTCTACCGCTCGCAGTGCGAATCAACCTATGCCTGGTGCCGAGCAATATCTGAGACCCGAGGTGATTCGAACAGTCGCCCGGCTCGACTTGCGGGCACGCTTTATCGTGGAAGGATTTC
This sequence comes from Planctomycetota bacterium, assembly GCA_003669575.1. Classification (GTDB taxonomy): domain Bacteria; phylum Planctomycetota; class Planctomycetia; order Planctomycetales; family Planctomycetaceae; genus TH-plancto1. Next base: position 1,665 of record QWOR01000259.1, read on the forward strand.
TCACGGGCCTGCACGCCAGCCCGTTCCAGGGTTTCAGCGTGGAGTTCAGCGAGCATCGCCGATATTCCCCCGGAGACGATCCCAAGGACATTGACTGGCTCGTCTACGCCAAGACCGACCGCTACTACGTGAAGAAGTACCAGGCCGAGACCAACATCACCGGCTATCTGATGATGGACTTATCAGAAAGCATGGGGTTTACCCATCGCCAGGAGCTCAGCAAGTTCGAATATTCCGTCAGTCTCGCAGCTGCTCTTGCTTACCTGATGGTGCATCAGCAGGATCCGGTCGGGCTGATCACCTTCGATGAAAAGATCCGGGCCAGCCTCCCGGCCAAGAGCAAACGCACCCAGTTGTCGAACATTCTGGCGCTGCTCGCCCGCACCAAACCAACCGGCCCGACCGATGTCGCCCGGAACCTGCGGCAAGCCTCCAGCATGCTCAAGCACAAGAGCCTGCTGATGATTTTCTCCGATCTGCTCGTCGAGCCGGAGCCGGTGATCCAAGCAATCCGCCAGCTGCGGTTTGCAGGGCATGACGTGATCATTTTCCACGTCCTCGATGAGTCAGAAGTGAGCTTCAACTTTGACGGAATGCTCGACCTCCTCGAACCGGAGTCGGGTGAGACACTGATCGTCGATGCCCAGGCAATCAAAGGCGACTACCTGCAAGCGATGAGCGAGCTGCGAGCGACCTACCGTAAAGAATGCTTCGGCATGGGAGCCGACTTTGTGGAACTCGACACCAGTATGCGTTTCGACCACGCTCTCGTGAAGTACCTCTCCGGTCGTCAGGCAAGGTTCTGAGTCTGCCATTCACATCTAAAATGGGCCGGCATCAACTCAAGCCGTGCCAGCCCGTTGGACCCGGCGCCGCAACAGGGGGAGGGATTCCTACTTGTCATCCAGCTGAACCCACGAGACCTGCGTAATCAATTGGTTGAGTGCGGCGAACGAGATGGCCGCGTTCACGGCAAAACGCGGTGACGTATTCGACGGGAACGTCGCGAGCGAAGCATCGGCCACCAAAAAGACATTGAAGTCCTTCGACAGATTCTCATACCCGGCCGTTGTCCGGCAGTAGCACATATCGGTCGCATACCCCGTCAGCAACACGTGCCGGATTCCATTCTGTTTAAGGAAGTCCCGCAGCGGGGCATATCCCTCGGCGTCATAGATCACCACATCGCTGGGATCGACCGATACTGACGAGCAGACTGGAATCGGCAGCTTCCAGAAGCCTTCGCCGTTGTACTTCGCACTGGCATCCAGCCCCGGAAACTGGCGGAAGTAGTCGGCGACCGGTTGCCTCTCACCGAGCGTCAACTGACTCGGGAGTGGTTCGCCCTTGTAATCGAACGCGGCAAGTACACGACGGAGTTCTTTCTCTCCTGCAACTCGTTCTTCGGCGGTGGGGGTCATCTGGAACGAGCGATAGACCTTGGTCCGGATCGGGTCGGCCGGACCGGGGAGGCTGTACATAATCAGCGGAGCGCGGCCCCGGAGTCGCTTCAGGAACGGGTCGACGACTTCGCGAGTATGTCTCGCTGCGAGATGATTTTTCTCGGGGATGCAGAAGTCAGCGACCCCAGCAGGCTCAGGGGACTTCCAGCCCCACTCATCATCAATGGCCCAGGGGTGGACCATGATGACGGCCGTCTCGCTGGCCCGCAGATGATTCGGCATTTCGATAATGCCACGAGCGTTGTAGGAGAACCGCCATGCCCGCACATGCAGATCGGCGTTCTCATCGTTCACGATCGCTGGAGCTTCGTAGTGCGTCTGCTCGATGATCGGTTCAAAGAACTCCGGGTAATCGGCCAGGAGTGGCTGGGGCTTCTCGATCCGCTGCAGACGGTTCTCATAGGTCCACTGACGAGCCGAGGTGTCTTCGGCAGTGGCATGGGAGACCAGCAGTGACAACGTGATCAGGATGGCGAAACGCATGGGAACTCCCGTGACCAATGTGCAATTGCGTGTTGAGGGCTATGGCTTTGATTGCAGGTAAGCGAACAGATCTCGCAGCTGCTGCGGTGTGAACTGGAGGTAGAGGTTGTCGGGCATGAGCGACACGGGGGACTCGTGCAGTTCATCGATCTCGGATGTCGCGACGATTTGCTTCTCGCCTTTGGAATCGACGAGTGTGACGGCGGAATCGGTCCGCTCAATTGGCAGCCCGGTGAGAACTCGCCCTCCGGTGGTTTGAATGACCAGGCTGACGTACTCCTTACGGATGACGCTGCTGGGATCCACCAGACTCACCAGCAAGAAGTCGCGGTCCTGGCGGTTCGCTGTCGTCAGGTCAGGTCCGACTTTCGCTCCATCCCCGAACAGTTGGTGGCAGACGGCACAATTCTTCTTAAAGAGTGCCTGCCCAGCTGTGATGTCTCCCGCAGCGGCCCGCACATCGTTGTTGAGGCGGCGAACCTCCGCGAGTTTCTCTTCGCGAGTTGCTCCCTGCAGCTTGCCCCAATGCTTCACGACAAGGGCATCGAGCTTGGCATCTCCAAACAACGCCACACGTCGAATCTGTTCAACCGGAGTGGCTGTGGCCGGGATCTCGCCACGATCGACTGCGGTGAGCCATGCCAGAGCCGACGTTGGCTTCGCGAGCAGAACATCTCGAATCTGTGACTGCAGCGAGAGATCCGGCGACGACTGATGTTGCTGGATCAGTTGGGGTGTGATCTGTGGATCATTGGACCTCGCAAGAATCTGAAGGGTCGCACTCCGCACAGCGACTGGTTGATCCGAGGCCAGGAGTGCGAGCGCCGGTTCGACGAGCGATGGATTGCCGGTCGAAGCAAGGATTGTCAGCAGACTCACCCGGCGGGAGGCTGCGGTTGGTGGGGCGAAGGCCTCCTGAACGGCTGCGGAGAATGGCTCGGCATGTCCGAGCGAGATTCCCAGCTGAGTCAGCGTCAGATCGCTGGGGGAAGCCTTCCAGTCGGCCATCACGAGGGACGAGACTTCATGCCGGCGGGCCAAGTCGAGCCATTCTGGCGTCATCGCGTCTCGTGGGATTTGTTGCCACCCGAGCAACACATGCGGCCAGAGAGTGCGCCTCGCCGGTTCATGGGGAGCCGCCTTCAGCAGTTGGGCCACGGAGTCGAGCCCGGCAGGCGTTCCCTCCGCGGCGTAACGGCGGATCAACCGGGTAAGCAGGAACTGGCTGCCAAGGCGGGATTTCCAGAGTGACGGACGCACAAATCGCTTCAAGACTTCATCACGCCCCGAGACGCAGTGCTTCTCGACCGCCCACCACCAGAGCAGCGGCACGTACGGGTCGTCCATGTCAATGTCGCGGTTGATGTTGGCATTGATCATCGGCATCGCGATGTTCGCAGGGAACCGTGCTGCGGAACAGGCGATCTGTTGGCGCACATCGACCGAAGGCTCCTGCTCCGCGAATTCGTCGAGCCGTTCAGCCATGTGATGTGAAATCTCGTGCCCGTCGCCGAGCAGGCGAACCGTCCATGACCGAACCGCCGGGTGCGGACTCTTCAGCAGTTCCTCGGCCAGTTTCTCGTGAAAGCCCCCGAGCCGGTTCAACGTCCACAACGCCTCCAAGGCTGAGGTTTCCTCCATGCTCTGCAGAGCAGACTTCTTCAAAGTCTCCTGTAACAGAGGAAGCTCAGCCGTGAAACTGGCATTCGATGTCTGGGCCTTGTCATGAGACAGGCTCGCTCGTCGGGTGAGCTCTTCGCGAGCATGGCGCACGTACCATTGACTCCGATGTTCATGGAGTTGCAGGAGTTCGGCCTCGGACAATCTGGCCAGGTCGATCGGTGCGGTGGGCTTGGTTCCCGTCGCTGCGATGCGGTAGATCCGACCATTGGAACGATCCCAATCGGCATCTGGATCGGGATGAGCTGTGCGTGCATCACACCAGTCCGAGACATAAATCGCTCCATCAGGGCCCATCATCACGTCGGTCGGGGCGAACCAGGAGTCGGCAGTGGTGAGCAGCTCTCCACCGTGGGCAGTCTCAATAGTCGAGCCGCGTGTCGAAACCGTATGCCAGTAGAGACCGTGCCCGAGTAGATCTCCCGCAACGAACTTCCCTCGATAGGACTCGGGGAACGAATCCCCCTGGTAGACGATTCCACCGACGGTCACATGGCCACCGCGAAAGTTCTGGTGCGGTGTGTGTTCGAAATACCCGTAGGCATGCGGGTTGTGCAAGGCCCCGTGCTTGCCAAACGATTTGACGTAATTGGCTCCCTGGACTCCGTGAACAAGGATATAAGGACCGAAGTTCGTGCTATAGAGCAGCCGTCCCGTCCGGTCGAAGTCGAGGCCCCACGCGTTGCCGCCCCCTTCGCAGAAGAGCTCGAACGCTTTCGTCACGGGATGGTAACGCCACACCCCCTGCTGGAACTCGATGCCTCGAATGTTGGCGGTGACGGTGCTCCCCTGACATCCATAGAGCCAACCGTCGGGTCCCCAGGTCAGCGAGTTCGCGACACTGTGGGCGTCCTCCATTCCGAAGCCGGTGAGCAGGACTTCAGGATCGCTGTCAGGGACATCGTCTCGATTGCGGTCGGGATAGAAGAGCAGATAGGGCACCTGCAGGACGAAGACACCGCCATGCCCAAAGGCGAACCCGGTGGTGAGGTTCAGCCCATCGACGAAGTCCTTGCCCTGGTCCATCCGACCGTCGCCGTTGGTGTCCTCCAGGATCGTGATGCGGTCTGCCCCACGCGGCCCATGCGGTGGCGGTTCGGGGACGCGGTCGTACCTGGTTCGCGAAAAGCGGTCGACCTGAACCCGTTTGAGTCCCTCGGGGTTGGGATATTGCAAATACTGAATCACCCACAGGCGACCACGATCATCAAACTCGATGGCGACTGGTTGGCGGACAAGCGGCTCAGCGGCCACGAGACTGATCTCAAAACCTGCATGCGGCTTCATCTGAGCCAGTGACTCTGCCGGTGAATGTCCCTGAGCCAGAACCAACCCCGTGAAGACCTGAAACGTCATCAGCGAAATCAGCCGGTGCCAGTGGATCAGCATCAATCTCATCTCCAAGGTGCAATTCGAATCAAGGTTGTTCATCAGGCGAGAATGTCGGTGATCACCTGTCCGTTGTCGATGTCGAGACGTTTCCGACCCGGGATCTCGAGCCGTTTGTTATCGAGTCCCAGCAGGTGCAATACCGTCGCATGCAGGTCGGTCACGTAGTGCCCCGCTTCGAGAGCGTGGTAACCGAGTTCGTCGGTCGCCCCGTGAACGTACCCGCTTTTGAGTCCGGCTCCTGCCATCCAGATCGTGAAACCATTCGGGTGGTGATCACGCCCGTCGACTCCGCCCGCCCGACGTTCCAGACCTGGAGTCCGGCCGAACTCGGTACAGAAGACGACGACCACATCTTCCAGCAGTCCACGCTGCTTCAGATCCTGGATCAGTCCGGCGATCGGCAGGTCAATCGTCGCACACAGTCTGGTGTGGTTTTCCTTGAGTTTCTGATGAGAGTCCCACACACCGTACGCCGACGGAAAGACCTGGACGAAACGGACACCGCGTTCGACCAGCCGGCGAGCTGCGAGCAGACGCTGCCCGGCCAGCTTCGTCGCGTCATTGTTCAGCCCATACATTTCGGTTGTGGCCTGCGTCTCCTGGGAAAAGTCGATCGCCTCGGGCACCGCAGCCTGCATGCGAAACGCCAGTTCATAGGCCTTGATGCGGGCTCTCAGCTCCTGGTCCTCGGGGTATTCCACTGCAGCGAGACCATTGAGTTGTCCGGTGAGTTCAAACTCGCGCTGCTGTTCTTCGGCCGATTGCTTGGCGTTGCGGATGCCGAACGGGAGTGGGTTCTTGGGATCAAGTGCGAGCGGAACGCCGGCGTACTGCGGCCCCAGATAGTAGGAATCGATCGATTGCCGCGTGTCGGAACGAGTGGGCCCTCCCAACACCACGAACCGTGGCAGGTTCTCATTGAACGAGCCAAGCCCGTAATTCGCCCAGGCTCCGATGCTGGGTTGTGGTTCGTCGAGTCGGTGCCGTCCAGTATGAATCTGGTTCTCTGCGGCGTGATCGTTGTCGGTCGTCCACATATTGCGAACGAAACAGAGATCGTCCACATGCTTCGACAGATGTGGCCACCAGTCGGTCACTTCAATACCACTCTGCCCGTACTTGTTCCAGCCGACCTGCATTGGATAGATCGTCGGATAGACATCGCGGATGTTGATCTCTTCTGCCAGAACCGAGCGAAACCGTTTCTTCTGAAGAGGCGAATGCACCGGGTTCTCGAACGGCGTTTTATCAAAGGTCATCCCCGCATATTTATTGAGTGCTGGTTTGGGGTCGAAGGTCTCGACATGGCTGTAGCCACCGGAGAGGAAGACCCAGATGACCGACTTCGCACGGGGCGTGTGGTGGTTAGGAGATGGGGAGAGCGGTGGAAGGGGAGAGGGGGTGACAGAATTGGGTTCAGCGGCACGGGTGATGCCATCACTGGCCAGCATCGCACCGAGCGAGAGACCGGTAAAGCCGAGGCCAAAGTCGGAAAGGAAGGCACGGCGGGAGCGTGCTCCGCAGCAGGCCGAGTGTGGTTGTCGATCTCCGAACATGGGGGATCTTTCTTTAACGCGGGACCATCGGTCACCGGATCGAGACGAAGTCATTGTGATTGAGCAGAGACCGAATCAGACTCTGACGCAGTTTCACCGGATCCGCAGGTATCGAATTCACAGACCCGGTAGCCGTCGGTGGCTCGTCAAGGAAACTCATGCAGACCCCCAGCTCGTTCTCCGTCGGAAAACGGTTCAGGATCTTCTCAAACGCCGATGTGATGAATGCCTGCGAGTTCGATTGCTGCTCCATGCTCAGATTTTGCCACAATGCCGAGGTGAGCTGAACGCTCAACTCATGCACCAGATCACTGTTCGACAGCGCCAACGCCTGCTGCGGGATAACGCTACGAGTGCGGCGGTAGCATTCGGCAGGCTCCGGAGCGTCGAACAGTGCTCCGAATTCACTCTTGCCATCGACCTCGGGATTGCAGCTGTAGTACAGGCTGCGACGGAAGGTCTTGAGAGCCTCGCTGTTCTCGAGTTCCTGCCCCCCCTGGGTCTGGTCAAGACGCCCGGCGACGAAGAGCAGACTATCGCGAATCACCTCAGCTTCCATGCGGCCAGTATTCATCCGCCACAAGAGTTTGTTCTCGACATCACTGGCGTAAAGACCCGGGTCACCGACCGATGAAACGCGTCGGTACGCGTCACTGCTGACAATCAACCGATGCAGGTGCTTCATGCTCCATCCGGACTCCATCAGTTCGACAGCCAGCCAGTCGAGCAGTTCCGGATGCGTCGGATCAGCTCCATTGCGGCCAAAGTCGAAGACCGTGGCGACCAACGGGGCCTGAAAGTGGCGGAGCCAGATATGGTTGATCGCGACCCGCGCCGTCAATGGGTTCTCGCGGGTTGTGATCCATTGAGCCAGTGCCCGTCGGCGACCAGTGCTCGACTTAGGATAAGTCTGTGCGATGCTGGGGAAGGACGTGGCGAGAGCCGGATCGGCTTTCGCGGCTTCTGCTTTGGTGAGAGCTTCGCGTGCGGCTTGCAGTCCCTTGCTTGCAGCATCAGCTTCTTTGGAGCGATTCGCGTCGGTGACAGGCTTAGCCTCCGCAGTGGCGAGAGCCAGATCCTGAGTGAAGACATCGGCCTGTGCCTTCTTGAGAGCCGCTTCGCGACTGAGCGTACTAGCGACAAGGATCAAAGCACTCGCGTCAGGGGATGAACTGTCCCGGGCTCGTTCCGCAGCGGCCCGGGCTTCAATACTAGCAATCTCGGCCTGGGTCGCCGCGATGCGGGCTTCGTTCGCGGCAATTCTCAGCTCCTGTGCTGCCACCGCTCGGCGTGCAGCATGCAGCTTCTGTGATACGGTGAGGAGTGCTTCGTTACCGATCGTGGTGACGGTCAGGGAGGTTGCGGGCTGTTGGCTGAACTTGGACATGGCCCAGCCGTCCACGCCGACGATGTCAGTCTGATCACGACAGGCCGGCGTTTCAAAACGAAATTCCACCAGACGGGCTGGTTCACCGGTCGCTGGCTGTGGTCCACGAATCAGAATGTCATCGACAGCTGCGATCGTTCCGGGCCGGGCGTCCAGCAGAATCCCCTTCTGCGGGTCGCCGATCGGATTCCAGCCATTCAGGGCAATGGGCGTCTTGTCGACCAGAACTTTGTCGTCGGCTTGCGAACGGACAGTCAGCAGGCAGCGGTCACCGGGGAGATCGAGTTCGATCATTACGTTGAAACGCTGTTGCCCAGCCGCTGGGTCGTACGTTCCCGCCTGGAACTCAGATGTACCGCCGGGTTGATAAGCAAGGATTCGTCCCTGCTCGAATCCGACGAAAGACGCTGTCTGCCCTTGGGTGAAGTCTTTGGCCAGTTGGAAGTTAAAGTGGGCTTCCTGCAGCAGGCGGAGTTGGAATGAAATCGTGGTCCCGGTCTCCAGGGCCTGGAGACCGGAGAGCGGGTTCTGAATCATGCGACGACCGGTGGCTGCATGCAGGACAAGTGACTGCTGGCC
>QWOR01000109.1 GCA_003669575.1 Planctomycetota bacterium
ATCAGTGGCAGATCCGCGAAGTCCGATCTCGGAACACCGGGCTTAAAGCCGACTTCAAGGAACTCAGCCGCGGGAATGGCCGCGTTGATTACGAAGTGACCGTCAAGGTTTCACCGGAAGCCAAGATCGGTAGTATCCAGGACAGCCTGGTCCTCGTGACCAACGACAGCTCGAATGCCAACGTGTCACTGCGAGTCGAAGGCCGTGTCGAAGCCGATATCCAGGTCACTCCGGATGTGCTCGCCCTGGGCAAGATGACTCCTGGCAAGGAGTCGAAGGTCACGTTGATTGTGAAGTCCAAGAAGCCAGTGCGTCTGGAAGGGATCGCCTTCTCCGAGCATCCCGACGCGTTCAAGGTGGAGCTCCCCACCGATGAGAAGCTGATCCACGTGCTGTCGATCGTCGTGACTCCTCCCGATTCCATGGGAGAGTTCCACGAGACTTTCAATCTGACCGTGGCTGGCCGTCCGCAACCCGTCAAGTTTGAAGCCAAGGGGAAGGTCGAAAGCCTGACCACTGCTCAGGACTCCAGCAACTAAGCAGCGAGCTGGCACACTTTCGCCAGATTCTGGCGGGATGTCAGTCCTGATTGCAAAAACAAGACGAGCCGGTTGAGGGGACCGACTCGTCTTTTTGCTTTTTCAGGGAGTCTGAGAACCGACGGTTGACCACGCCTCATTCCCGGCGACAATCCTCTTTCGTCCAAATCCAGTCGCCTTTTTTCCGAGAGTGTGGGAGATCAACAACTGTGGCAGACAATAAGATCGTGGAAGAAGTCCTGGCCGTCAGTCGCAAGCTGCTGTCGACCATCGATACCGGCAACTGGGCCGAGTACGTGAAATTGTGCGATGAGTCGATCACCTGCTTCGAGCCCGAGGCACTTGGACACTTGGTAGCTGGCCTTCCGTTCCACAAGTTTTACTTCGATCTGCCCGGTAGCCCCACGACTCCTGCACGACAGTCCACGATTTCGTCGCCGCACGTTCGCGTGTTGAGTGAGACTTCGGCGGTCGTCAGCTACGTCCGCGTGGTTCAAAAACTCGACGGTTCGGGTTCGCCCGTCTCGGTGGCCAGCATGGAAACTCGTGTGTGGCAGAAGATCGACGGCAAGTGGCTGCACGTCCACTTCCACCGCATGCCCTGCTAAGCCGGAAGGGACAGTCTGATCTGTTTGTTCAAGGAACTAGTGACAAGCATCAGGAAGAGAACGGTCAAAACTGACCGTTCTCTTCTTTTGTTGTATAGTGGTGCCGATACAGTCGCTCGCCCGGATTGGGTGTTCCATGTTCGACAGCGTTGATCCGGGAGGAGCCCATGTCGTTTATCTCCTCTCGATCCGGCCGACGGGAATTTCTTTCGAGGTGCCTCGCGATCGGTTGCGGGACAACACTATTCCGGAGCGGCCACGCCGCTGACTCACCGAACCTGCTGACCCCGGAGACCAGGACCGCGATCCAGGCGGGACTGAAATGGCTGGAACAGCAGCAGCACCCCAACGGCTCGTTCGGGAGCGTCGCCCGATATCAGGGGAACGTCGGCATCGCGGGTCTGGCTGGCCTCGCCATGCTGTCTTCCGGGAGTACCCCCGAACGCGGACCGTATGGCCAGGCCATCAGCCGGGTCATCGATTATCTGATCTCCTGCTGCTCGCCAACCGGTTACATCATCGAACCCGATAGCCAGGTCGAAAGCCCGATGTACGGACACGGCTTCGCGACGACATTTCTTGCCGAAGCTCTGGGCATGTCGGATCGGGACGAACTCTCCAAGGTGGTCCGCAAGGCTGTCGCTCTCATTCTTCAAACACAGAATGACGAGGGAGGATGGCGGTACTTTCCTGTTCCCAAGGACGCGGATGCCTCAGTGACCGTCTGCCAGTTGATGGCACTGCGAGCCGCCCGAAACACGGGGATTTCGGTCTCGAAGGAGACGATCGATCGCGGAGTTCAGTACATCGAGAAGTGCCAGAATCCGGACGGCGGGTTCCGCTATCGGATCTTCGATGCACAAGAAAGTCGCTTCGCCCGCTCCGCAGCTGCACTAGTCGCGCTCTACACGTCCGGAGTTCACGAGGGAGCAACGCTCGAAAAGGGACGGGCCTATCTCCGGCAGTTCACCCCCGGTGTGCGGGCGGTTTACGACCAGGACTTCTACTACTACGGCCACTATTACGCCGCTCAGGCCGCGTGGCACGCGGGCGGTGACTTGTGGGACAGTTGGTATCCAGCGATCAGGACGGAGCTGCTCCAGCGACAATCCTCCGATGGACGCTGGGCCGACACTCGCGAATGGTTCGGTTCCGAGTACAGCACCGCCATGGCGTTGATCGTGTTACAAACCCCGAATCATCTGCTGCCGATTTTTGATCGGTAGAGCGACGTGATTACGGCATCGAGGTGAGGCGGAACTCAGGACGGGCTTTCAGGTACGCTTCGATCCGCTCCGTGCGAGACAACGCCACACTGATGAAGTCGATTGCTTTCTGCAGACGGTCATTCGGCTCGGCACAGCTAAAGCGAATGAAACCGGCCCCCGCTGTTCCAAAGCATTCACCACCGAGGCATGCTACGCCGAAGTGATCGTCGGCTCCCTCGAGGAAGTACATCGCCAATCCGTGGCTGGTGATTCCGAACCGCTGACAGATCTCGCTCACATTCGGAAAGACGTAGAACGTTGCTGCGGGGGGGAGGGTTCGAAACCCGGGGATCTTGCTGAGTCCGGCGTTCAACAACTGGACCTTGTCATGGAACAACCCCATCTGTCGGTCGCGTTCTGCCCGATCACGGGTCAGGGCATTTAGCCCAGCCAGCTGAACCAGCGGCGGAGTACAGCTGACGGTGGTGTTGATCATCTTGCCGATGGCGTCTGTCACTACAGGACTCGCCACGGCAAAACCCAGCCGCCAGCCACTCATGCTGTACGACTTGCTGAAGGTGTATGCGGAGACGCATTGCTCCATCATGCCCGGCTGTGCCAGGATCGAATGATGACGCCCTTCCCACACCATGTGGCAGTAAGGCTCATCACTGAAGACAGCAAGATTCTTTCCGCGGATCAGATCGGCGATGTCGCGCAGGTCCTGCTCTGTCGTCACTCCGCCCGTCGGGTTATGTGGTGAGTTCAGGAAGATCGCCTTGGGCTGCGGGTCAGTATTGAGGAACTTCTCAATCTCGGAGATTTCCGGCCGGAACTGATGCGACTGCTTGAGGTCACTGGTCACCATCCTGGCGCCGCGGCGATGAATGTTGGGAGCGTAGGTCGGGAACTGTGGGCTGAAGACGAGGACCCCATCGTTCGGCTCAAGGAACGCTTCGCAGAAGTATTGTTCGAACACTTTGGCGCCCGGACCAACCGTGATGTTCTCGGCCGCGGCCGGGATGCCAAACTCCTCCTTCACGAACGCCGCTGCGGCCGCGCGGAACTCGGGGAGACCGGGTGATGGGCAATAGTGGGTCTGGTTTGCCTGAATCGCTTCGACGCCACTCGACTTGGCAGCCGCTGGCGTTTCAAACGGGCTGTCACCGATCTCCAGTTCAACCACATCCTTGCCCTTCGCCTTCAGAGCTTTGGCGATCGCGAGAACACTGAAGGCAGACTCGACCGACAGAGAACGGGCAAACGAGCTGAGCGACACGGGCATGGAAGCATCCAATCTGAATTCAGACGATGGGACAAAGCCCCAGATTACTCGACAGGCACAAAGCTGCGAAGTGCCGACTCGATCGGCGAGGAGGTACTCTCCCCTCTTGCAGGCGAATCGGGATCTCCAACAAAAAAGCCCCGCGACCAGACTGATCACGGGGCGTCGTTCAAAGAAGAGCGATATTCACACCACTAGGCCATGCATTCTGGCACGACATATCCTTCGCGGTACGGACGGGTGAGCAGCGCATTGGCAGCGTCGTTGTCCTTGAACCGCTCGGTCGCGGGGTCCATATCGAGCCACGGTCCGATAGTGATCGCGGGCGTGTTGACATCGACTCCATTGGCTTTCAGGTGCTCGCCCATGCGCTTGAAGGAATCGGTGTAGAGTTCGTTCGACTTGATGGATTCAGCGATCTGCTCGGCAGTCTTCTTTTCACCCAGCCGGTGCGAGATGGCTCCCGTATGACACAGAGCGCTCGACAAGTGACCTTCGAGGATGTCAGCGTTGAGGTTCTCCCGCTTGCGTGAACGAACGCAGTCGAGGAAGTTCACGAAGTGGTTTCCGCCACCCTTGAAACGCTGGACTTCCTTGCCATCTCCATCGTAAATGATCGCTTCAGAGTAACTCGGGATCACGACGTATCCCTGTTCACACTGGAGGATGACGCCAACGCGGGAGCCGCGGTACTCGTCCATGCCGGTCTTGTAATCGACATCCTTCTGAGGGAGACCGCGGGTCTCGAAAATCAGCGGAGCGGCTGCATAGTCGTGGTACACGATCTGGGTGTTTGGCGTATCTCCGGCGTCTTCATATCCGAGACGACCACCGATGCTCATCACCTTGGGAGACAGCTGGGATTCGCCGAGGAACCAGCGCGCGATATCCATCTGATGAATCCCCTGATTCCCCATGTCACCGTTACCGGTGTTGAAATCCCAGTGCCAGTCGTAGGCCAGTCGCGGACGGAAGATTTCCCGCTTCTCGGCCGGACCGCACCACAGGTCGTAATCAATGTACGCAGGAATTTCGAGCGGCTTCTCGAGCTTGCCGATTGACGGACGGGGCTTATAGCAGGTACCGATCGCGTACTTGATCTTGCCGAGTTTCCCGGACCGGACGTACGCGACACCTTCCTTCAGGCCGGTGCTCGAACGGGACTGCGTTCCACACTGACAGATGCGTCCCAGCTTGCTGGCCCACAGGGCAGCCTGACGGCCTTCCCAGACATTATGGCTCACGGGCTTTTCGACATATACGTCCTTACCAGCCTGCATCGCCCAGATCGAAATCAGCGAGTGCCAGTGGTTCGGCGTGGCTGTGGAAACCGCGTGAATGCTGGGATCATCCAGAATCTGACGGAAGTCCTTCACGAACTTGGGACGGTAGCCCACCTTCTTCTCGACTTCACCGCAGCGACGCTCACCGACTTGCTCATCCGCATCGCACAGGTACTTGACTTCGATATCGGTTCGACCTGTGAACTGTTCAATGTGTTCGCCACCGCGACCACCGACCCCCACGATGGCCACAGCGATCTTGTCATTCGGGCTCTTGCTGGCGGGTGCTTCGTCCGCATGAACATATTGAACCCGAGAAGCTGTGATAGCAGCTGCACCGAGCGCAGCCTGACCGAGAAATGAGCGACGATTGATAGACATCCAAAGACTCCGAAGGATCAATAGAGATAGAAGTAGCGTATCCGCGCGCCTCTACCCGTTGGCAGATGCTGATACGTAAAGTCTATCGGTACCGGTTTCGGATGTCACGGGAAACGGAGTAGGGAGACGCTGCGGGGAGCGTCACACTTTTGATGTCCGCCTGACCCCGGGGATGAATATCAAATCGATGCGATCTGCGCCTGGTTAAACTTCTTGATTCTGTCGCTCAATCGCTCGGGACCAGAGACGATAGATCTCAAATCGAGCACTCAGGAATGCCTGTACGACCTCGGGGTCCCATTGACTTCCAGAACCCCGGAGCAGTACCTGCTCAATCTCCTCGCGATTCATCCCTGTGCGGTAGGGGCGATCACTTCCCATGGCGTCGAATGCGTCCGCCACAGACAGAATCCGGGCCATCTGTGGAATGTCCCGCCCCGCAAGCTTGGCGGGATAACCGCGGCCATCAAATCTCTCGTGGTGGTGCAAGATGCCGGGCAGGATGTGATTCAGATTCTTCAGTTCGCTGATGATCGTATGCCCGATTTCGGGATGCTTTGTGATCTTGCGAAACTCAGCCGAGGTTAGCATGGACTTCTTATGCAATAAGGCGTCATCAACACCGATCTTGCCAATATCGTGGAGCAGCCCCGCCTGGTACACCGCTTCCGATTCCGGCCGAGATAAATTCAATTCAATCGCGATGCGCTGGGCGACGAGTGCCACTCGCTCGCTATGACCACGCGTGTAGGAGTCCTTGGCATCGAGCGTCGTGACCAGCGATCGAATGAATGCCAGAACCATCTCTTCATGACGACGGAACAGTTCCACGATTTGAGAGTGGGCCGAAAGCACACCGCCAATTGACTTCAGCATATTGGCTTCTTCAGTCCCCAACTCACGTCCGTCGCTCGGATTGGCCAGGACGAGCCAGCTCGGACCGCCGTCGTGATCAAAGAGTGGCACAGCGACCACCGATTGAATCGTCGGGTATTTGATGCGGAGGGGCGATGACTGAATGTGATTGCGAACGAGGATCTGAGGCGATCGGTCGCCCAAAATTTCACGGATGAGTGATTCGATGTCCTCACCACGCAGTCCCCACTCTCCGGAAACCTGATATTCGGTCGATGATCCCCGACGCAGACACAGCGCTGACAAGTCGGATTCGCAGATCAGCCGGACTCGCTCCATCACCGCTTCAGAAAGCACGGATGGATCTACATCGGGACGCAGATACTGCGCCAGATCCTGGACGAGGACGACTTCCTCGTAGACCCTGCCCAACTGACCGACGATGGAAGCTGTACTTTTCTCGCTCGCATCGCTGCGTTGTTCATGCCCCATCAGTTCGTAAGCAGACTGCAGCAGCCGCTCTAGAAATTCTGGTCGCGTTGATGAATGTTTCGTACACCATGCCTGAAACAGATCTTCGGAAACACCCGCTTTTCGACAAGACTCGCACATGCTCTCGGGAAGACTTTGCGACTCACGCAACAGGACGCCGCCAGCGAGCAGCTTCGTCCCCGGAACTCGCAGACCAAACGTCCAGAAGTCCCATGCGGGATGATAAATCACACTGACGGGCTGTTTCTTCAGCGCGGCGGCAACTTCTGTGGCCAGGCCAGCCCCAAACGACATTTCGATCCCGCCAACGAATTCCCCTGCTTCAGCGTGAATCACCGAAAGTGACATGCCACACAGCTGTTCACACCTCGCCAGCAACGACGAGTTCTCGATCATCAACGAGCCGACGGATGTGCGAAAGCTCCCCACTTCCGTCTCAAGAAAGCTCTCAGGCAAGGCAGCAGTGAAAAAGTCAGACACACTCAACATGATGCCAACTGCCGGAAATACTGTGGAAGGGCGCACCAACTGACTCGGTCATGGAACACGACAAAGCAGGCGTGAGATAGCCTACGTCAGCTTTGAAGGTCGTTACGCCTGCTCCCCGCGAGTCGTTCGAATTGCGGGGGGGGCTGACCGTCGATTAACTGGTTGTTACCTGAAATCGGGATTTGAACGATTCGTCTGTATTTACCGGTTATTCCGTAACTTCGATCTTCCCAGTCATGACTGCTCTCCAGGCGACCAGTGCGTCTTGCAATGAGGCCACGTCATGCACTCGAATCAGTTCAACACCTTGAGCGGCCAACGCGAGAGCAACCCCCAAAGTCCCGGAAGACCGTTCGTCGACCTCGCGTCCGAGCAGCTTCTTCAGGAACTTCTTCCGCGAATGCCCGATCAGGAGTGGCCGTAGCCCCGCTCTCAATTCTGCAACATGCGAGAGCAATTGCAGGTTATGTCCCGCAGTTTTTCCGAATCCGATCCCGGGGTCAAACATGATCCGCTCGGCGGCGATCCCCGCTGCGGTCAGGTCTCTGAGTCGCGACTCGAAAAAGCTGCGAACCTCAGCGACGACATCATCGTAATGCGGATCGAACTGCATCGTCTGCGGCATGCCTTTCATGTGCATCACAATGACGCCACAGTCAGACTCCGCACATACCGACTCCATCATGGGGTCGGCCAGCAACCCCGAGACATCGTTGACGATCGTCGCCCCAGCTTGGAGAGCTTCGCGAGCGACACGAGCTTTCATCGTGTCGATTGAGAGTGGGATTTGCACCGACGACGCCAGCGCAGTAATCACGGGTATCACCCGTCTCAGCTCTTCTTCCTCAGAGACAGGAGTCGCTCCAGGACGGGTCGATTCTCCGCCAATGTCGAGGACAGCGGCCCCATCGGCTGCCAGTTGTTGTCCGTGGGCCACTGCGGCCGCGGTTCCGAGGTAGCGCCCTCCATCCGAAAAGCTGTCGGGCGTGACGTTCACAATGCCCATAATGCGGGGCATTGTCTCGGGAAACCAGCACTCGGAACCGAATTTCCAGATTGCGGCCTCGTTGCCCGCATTATGTTTTTTGGCCACGATCGACATGCTTAACGTGCACCCACGGCCCGGTCGGTTTGAACAGCCGACGAAGCGGAGTCAGAGACCGATTTGCCCATCTTGCTGACTTTGGCTGCGGCCGCTTCAGCAGTGGTACGGAGCTTCTTAAGCCAGATGCGAGCCCAGACGAACTCGATCGAGAGAATGCCCAAGCCCATCGGGATCACAACGAACGCCGGGCCGGGCAGTACCAGCAAGGCGACACCGAACGCCAGTACTGACAGACCAACGACAAGTACCACCACACGGCGGGCTTGTCGCCAGACGGTATACAAGGTGTTCAGAATGACTGCCATCGCTAACTCCCTCGGATGAGGACTGAGCCTCTCTGTGTATGATAACGTGAATCGGTTGTGTCCGGATCAAAAAATCAGGATGCTGCGGCAGAAGTCGGCGGCGTGTCGGAATTTACCAAACGCCTGTCTCGACGAGTCGAGGCCCGTTCCTTCGACACCTGACCGCGATCGATCTCCAAGCACGACCTCCATGACTACCGCCCGCCACGACCAGCGTCTGCCCCGTCAGTTACGTCCGATTTCCGTCGAAAGGCCCTCCTATGGATCAGCGGCGGGACGAGTCCTGATTCGGGCCGGTCGGACCACGGTGCTGTGTACGGCGAGCGTGGACGAGTCGCTCCCACCCTGGAAGAAGAAAGATCTCGTCCCCTCGGGTTGGGTCACGGCCGAGTACAGCATGTTGCCCGGCAGCACGTCTCCACGAAAGTCCCGGGAACGGAACGGAAAAGTCGATGGTCGCTCGACCGAGATTCAGCGTCTCATCGGCCGCAGCCTGCGCGCTGTGATCAACTTTGAGGCTCTCGGTCCGCGGACGATTGCGATCGACTGCGACGTGCTGGAGGCCGACGGAGGCACGCGAACCCTCAGTATCACCGGTGGTTTTCTCGCACTCGTCGACGCGGTCCACTCCCTGGTCCCACTGGGTGTCGACCCTCAAAAGGTCATCACACAAAGTATCGCCGCAGTGAGTGTGGGTATTGTCGACGGACAGCCAGTCCTCGACCTCGACTACGTGGAGGACAGCCAGGCGGGTGTCGACTTCAACGTCGTCATGACGGGCGACGGGCGCTTTGTGGAAGTCCAGGGGACCGCCGAACATGGCACTTTCAGCCACGACGAACTGATGAGCCTGCTCGATGTCGCTCGACACGGTTTGCAGGATTTGCAAGCTTTGCAGAAACAGACGCTCGGAGCCAAATGGCCTCTCGACTCTCGCGACTGATTTGGTTTAAAACATCATTGATCGACACTCCTCGCCTGCCTGCAATCCCGTCCGGGCTGTTCAGCCCCTTCGCAGGCAACACTCGTCGACTCCCACCGACTTGCCGGGACAGCCGTGCGGCTGTTACCGGTCCTTCCTGACTGCAATTCCCATTGAATGGAGGCTGCGTCATGCGCTGCTTCACTCGTATTGCCACTGCGTTCATTCTGGCAACCTGCGTGGTCTCATTCACCACAGCCTGGGCCGAGAACAAGCTCACGACCAAATGGACGAATAAGATCGACGCCGATCCGTCCAAGAACTACACCCTTGATAAAGCGCACGGCCCGTGGATGGTGATGGTGGCCAGCTTTCATGACGCTGGTTCGAGCGGCAAAGAACGCTTGGGAAAATCTCCTCTGGAGGCAGCTCAGGAGCTGGTTCTGGAGTTTCGTCGCTTGAAGCCACCCGTCCCCGCCTATGTGTTCCAGGTCAAGGGAAAAAATGAGTCGGTGAAAGCAAGGGATGATGACGGTCGTGAGCAGCGAATGAAAAACATGCGGGTCATCGACTCTGTCTGCGTGCTGGCCGGGAACTACCCGAC
>QWOR01000280.1 GCA_003669575.1 Planctomycetota bacterium
CTGCGATCACGCTGGACCAAAGCATCAGACCCAGAATCCAGTGACACCGCATTTGCACACTCGACGCAGAAAGGAGTTCGGAAATCAATCACTCCGAGTGAGTCCACAATTCACTCAAGCGACCTGTAATAAGATAGCTCGCAGCGAACAGGCTGGGGAGGGTCACGGATTGTCCCACACTCCGTCAAAGTGTCGAAACTCCCCAGGTCCCCAGTTCACAGTGCCCCAATTGCCGAACAGCGAATCATCTGGTCATAACGCTCTCCCTGAGCAAGAACCTTCCACATGCCGTAACCACTGACGGGAACGGGATGTCTGACGAATGACAAAAATCGTTATGATCCTCCCACGCAGACCGCCCGTTTGCAGGTGAGTGCAGAAAAATCGATCCGAGTGATCGCTGATGCACACCCACCCGCATACGGCATGGCGGGTCAGCGTTCGTCTTCGCATCTGTGGAGCAGCACCGTGCCGGCATTCGGGAAGTTGTGGCTCGTGGATCAACTCCTTTCGCCGATCGTTCGCCCCTGTACGCGGATGCTGGTTGGCCTGTTAGCAATTCCGACCTACCGGCGGGTCCGTCGCAGCTTCGTCGCCTCCCAGGAACACGACCTGGAACTGGAAAAGGATCTCGAACAATGGACTCGCGGAGCGATTCTGCTGCTGGTCGCCACGCGTAACTTTGAATATGGGTTTCGCGAATTCCTCAAGTATTTCGTGAATGAATGGATGCATTTCAGCACGAACATTCATTGGGAGTTATCGATCTCGGACCAGAAGTTCTGGTTCGTGGCTGGGCGTCTCATGGTGGCCATTGGCGTCATCGAGTCGATGCCCGACCAACAACTCTTCTCAGTGATTCATCCCGGTTTAAGGGGGATTTCCTACGACCGCAAACGAGGGGTGTGGGACAATCTCAAGTCCGGCTGGCGTCCCACACTGAAAGGAATCGCCTGCCACCACCTGAGCCGCTCCTCTCCAGTACTGGCGATTCTGGCGGTAATTATTCCGAACTGGCCGGGGTGGGTCTGTTACATCCTGGCAATCACGCAGTACCTGATCATCGGTCTGGTGACGTCTCGAGATCGGGCCTTGGACGTGTTGTCGGCCTTTGATCGGGAGATCGAGATTCAGCGCAGTAAGTTGATCAAGGAATTCCACATTGGAAATGCCCCAGCCAAGGACTCGACCGACGAACTCCCCAAGGGGGTGTAAAACCTCTCACCCGGGAGTGGTGTTCTGGAACACTCCTCTTGTTGGATTTCGTGCGGAGTGGCATGATGTGGTGCCGCAGGATTGCGGCGTCCCGTTACTGCGAGAATCTCAAAGAGGAAGCCACGGATGGCACTACTGGAATGCAAGAATCTCGTCAAAGTTTACCCGGGCGGTAAGCGGGCAGTTCGAGATGTCTCCTTTCATGTGGAGAAAGGCGAGATCGTGGCACTACTCGGCCCGAATGGCGCCGGGAAATCGACCACATTCAGTATGTCAGTCGGCCTGATTTCCCCCACCGAAGGCCAGGTCCTGCTTAATGGTCGGGATGTCACACATTGGGCGATGTACCGCCGTGCCCGGGCGGGCATGGGTTACCTGCCGCAGTACCACAGCATCTTTGTCAAGCTGACCGTAGAACAGAACCTGCAGGCGATCCTCGAGTTTCTCCCGTTGAGCTACGAAGACCGCATGCAGCGAATTAATAAACTGATCGATCAGTTCGGCCTGGAAGGCCAGCGGCATCAGGTCTCGTCGACGCTCTCCGGTGGACAGAAGCGACGCCTGGAAATTGCCCGGTGTCTCGCGACCGATCCGGCGATTGTGCTCCTCGACGAACCGTTCACCGGAATTGACCCCAAGACAATCAATGACATCCAGGACATCATCATCCAGCTGCGAGACAGCGGGATATCCCTGCTGCTGACCGACCATCGCGAGCGGGAAACCCTGACCATCGTCGACCGGACGTATGTCATTTGCGATGGCGAGGTCGTGGTGGGGGGTGATGCGGCGACCGTCCTCAACCATAAGCGAGCTCAAGAGCTGTACTTTGGCAGCCGGTTCGATGCGAACTCAATTCTGGAACAGAAGTCGACTCTGCGCGCGGAGCGGCAGGAATCGAAGGCGGCCTAGTTCGATACCGTGCTGGTGACGCCAGCCAGCAATTCGAACCCGTCTCTCAAAAAGTGAGTGCGGCGGCTGACACGACTTTGCGAGTTGCCGGTATCCGGGTAGGATGACCGCACTGCGCATTGGCGTTCTCAACAGCGGCCTACCCGAAGGAGTGAATCATGCAGACCCATTGGTTGAATCATCGTTTCTCGTTGCTGGCCTGTGGTCTCGTCATGGGTCTGGTGATCTCTTCGTACTGGCCGCATGAGCCGCTCAAAGCAAACGCCACAAGCCTGGAGAAGTTCTCGCTCTGTACCGCTCCCACGTTGATTAATCAGAGCGATGCCGTGTTTGTCCTGGACTCCGTCACGGGGCGAGTGGTCGGCGCAGCACACAGCATGCAAACTGGAGGTTTCGAGAATGTCTGGACTCGTAGCGTGGCCTCCGATTTCGGAGTGACCGAGAACGGCCAGTACTTGATGACCTCGGGATTTCTGCGAACCCAGGGAGCGGCGAATGGCACCCCCGCGAACAGTGGAATCTATATTGCCGAGCTGACATCGGGGCGAGTCGGTTTGTATGGGTTCCTGCTGAACAATCAAAATCGGGCCGCGAGCTCTCCTCTGGTTCCGATCGCAGATTTTCCCTTTCGCGACGGGAAGTAAGTCTCATCTGAGTACACTGGCACGGTTCCAACCTTCTGTTTCGCCAGCCACGATCTCCTCACGGATCTCCTCACGGACCGAGCTTCGTGCTGAGCTGAGTCGATTACTTGCAGGGAATGCGCACTGTGACTGTACGAAAGTCCTCAGCCACGAGAGAGACCATCGCCGAGGGCGTGCATGCATGTCTGGCTCTGATCGCTGTCGTGTTATTGGCCCGCGCTCAGAATGGGTCATTTGATCGGACTCCTGCGGCATGGGCAGTCCTTCCCATCAGCATTTTGATCTGGGGCGCAGCTGCTGCTGCATCACGTTGGAGCCCACGTGCACGCCAGCCTTGGCTTGCTGCCTGGCGCAGCTGTGTTTCGCCCACGCTGATTGCCCTGATCGTGGGTGGTCGCGGCAGTGTTCAACTGCTGCTTTTCCAGCTGTCGGTGACCGCCATTGGAATCGGGGCAGTGGGATATTTCGCGTATCGGTCAGGAAAATCAGTGGCCGAGGCGGTGACCCTCCCGGCGGAAGTGATGCCCATTCAGTCCGTCAACCGGGAAAAGTCTGCTGACTCTGTGGCTGGAGCTCCAGCGAGCTCCCAGCCATCAGCCAAGCCCTTCGTCGCTCCTCCAGTCGTGCAATCCGCTCCGGTCCCGATCGTCGAGGCGGTGGCTGCGAGGCCAAAGGAATTGGACGAGAGCAGAATGATCCAGAGGCTCGATCCAGCTCACGATAATGCAGAACGGAACTTGGCCACGCCCCTCATTGAGACCGAAGAGACTCCCTCTCCGGAGACATCGACGGAAACCGAAAGCTGGACTCGACGCGAATTTGAGGGCGAAGTGTCCATTGAGGCAGTTGTCCTCGCGAGGTTTACTGAGGGATCAAAGCTGGCAGTACTGCACCTGCCGTTCGTCCCGCCGCTGCCCGAGTTGCCGCAGATCGAGTACGAGCCGCTCGATTCCGGTTGTGATATCACGATCACCACGGAGTCCGCTTACCGTCACGGAGCCAAACTCAACGTCACGCGGCGTTCAGCGGGTCCCGCCGAATCGGTCCCGATCGGGATTGTGATCTACACGAGCGTCGAAGAAGAGATAGAATCATAAAGGAAGGCTGATCGAGGCCCGTCGCGCGCCTGCACGACTCAACGATCTGGCCTCCTTCTCCGCCCGGTGAGATCATGCCCGTCTACGTTTACGAGATCATTCAACCCGACGACAGCCCCGGCCCCACTTTTGAAGTGGTGCAACGGATCTCCGACAAGCCGTTGTCCGAACATCCGGAAACCGGCGAACCAATCCGCCGAGTGATTCAGCCGCCGTTCATCGGTGGAGCCTGGACCGAGTCGTCCATGAGCAAACGCACGAAAGACGACAAGAAGCTCGGCCAGCAGGGGTTCACCAAATACGTCAAAGCCGGTGACGGCATCTACGAGAAGCGGTGTGGCAAGGGCCCCGACATTATCTCCCGCGACAGCAAAGTCGACAGCTCCGACTTCAAACATCTGGACTAACGCCCCCGGCGAAAGACCAGCTCATTACAGCCCATGCGATTGGTCGTCCTCAAGTTCACCAGTTCAAATCCTCGCTCCCGACCGAAGTGGAGCAGGTCCTCGACCCTGGCCACTTCAAAGGGATATCCCCCCAGCCAGTCGATCCAGTCGTAGTACACCGACATCCCGCGCGACCCCGGCGTGAGAGCTGCCTCTCGACCAGAAATCACCCATTTCACAGCTGTGCGAAACGCGAAGTAGGGAATGCATGTCGCCATCACCAGCCAGCGCCCTATCGTGCCCGAGCAATACAGACGCTTCACGCGGGTCCAGAACCGGGACAGGCCTCCCTCATCGTTGTAGATGGCAATAAAGAACTGGCCACCCGCGGCCACGCGCTGGGCGGCCTGTTCCAGAGCCTGATCCAGGTGGCCCGTGTGGTGCAGCACACCCCACGAGTAAACCACGTCAAACTGCCCCAGCTGGGTCATGAACCCTTCGTCGAGGACAGACCCCGCCTGCACTGTCCAGTTGGACGCGTCTGGAGCGTAGCGTCTCCGCAGCTCCTGCGTGCAGGCGACTGAGCTGGGATCGAAGTCAAACGAAGAGACATTCGCCCCGAGCTTCCACGCCGCCAGCGATGAGAGCCCACTGCCGGAACCGATGTCGAGAAACGTCTTACCTGCCAGCGACTCGACCTGCAGCATCTCCCTCAGGGCTAGCGTCGCCGCTTCAATCCGCTGCGGGGTCAGCACCGACAAAAACGCCTGCCAGTTCTTGCCGAAGGCGAAACGCTGTCCGGCATCAATCTCTGCCTGTGCATTCGAGGTCATGTGCGCTTCTCTTTCCTCGAAATCTGGGACCAGAGATCGCCTTCAAATAAATCGACCAGCTGAGCCAGACCCGCATCGACCAGCTCGGGCCCCTTCACGAACTTCCCGGGACGAGTCCACTTCTGGATCAAACTCATCTCACACCCGAACATCCGCACCAGCAACCCGTCGATGTCCTCTTCCAGCACCTTGAAGTAGCGAGCCCATTCCGCCGCTTCCTCGAGCCGGACATCCTCTTCGCTCTGCCAGCGCATCGGATGAAACAGCAACGCAGAGTACGGGGTGACATAGCGGCGACGACAAGCGGCAAAGGGGACGAGTGCGGCCGATGAACACTCCCCAGCGACAATGACTGCAGGATCGAGGCCCCGTAACCGGATGATCGACGCCAGAGCCAGACCACTAAAAACGCTGCCTCCACTGGAGTCGATAAATATCGTTCCGCGAGAGCGGCGCGGGACTTCCATCAGCTTGTCGGCCAGTTCGGCCTGCTTGTCGGTCAGATCACCCGACAGCATGATCTCCCAGTCACCTTTGGGCGCATCGGAGCGAACCGTCGAAATCGGGCCCGGGTAGGCTCGTAAGGGAAAGGATGGTCGATCTTCAGGCATGCGACTGGACTCCAGAGGTGAGCCAGATCGTACGCGATGAGAGTGTCGCCTGCATCCGAAATGTTACGGCTTCAGTCCGAGCGGATCAGGCACCGCAGCTGTCAGCTCTGGCTGGGGCAGCTCTAACTGATTGATGAAACGCAGGTACTGCACTTCAAGGTGGTTGATGTCCTTTCCAAAGACCGCCTTGAAATCGTTCAACCGCTTCATGGCGGAGTACTCGCCGAGGTCAGTCCGATTCGCCAGCCTTTTCAAGTAAGCCGACAGATTCGAGGACCGTGTCTCTGCCAGAAAGAACGTCAGTGCCCAGGCCTCGCTGTAAGCGTCGAGTGTATTGGTCTGGAAGAGAGCTTCGGAGGTCAGAAACTCTTCGAGGGCTTTCTTGGGTCGGCGGCCCTTCTGATACTCCAGGAACCAGGCGAAGCGTTCGCGATTCATTCGCTGAGCGATCGAAGACTGCTGGCGGGCATCGTCACGATTGGCATCCCCCTCAAACAGCATGGCCATCCCTTCGATGATCCAGGTCGGATCGTCGCCCAGCCGGGAATGCAGCCCGCAATTAAAACCCATCTGGTGGGTCGTCTCGTGAGCAAGCGTGTCCTGGAAGGTCGTAGCTGCCTGGGGAGCTCCATAAGGAGTCAGGCGGGAGAACGGTAAGAGTGCGGAATCATCCGCTGCACGATGGAGCGGGGACTGCGGAACGGCGAGGTCACCATAGAACGCCTTCGCAGGTTTCGCGGGTTGTTCGAGATAGAGGGCTACGCGATTGGTCGAGGGGCTGTAGTAACCGCGGAGGCCATTGATCTTCTTGACACCGTCCCGATCACAGTAGTCGAGAAACTCTTTTTGCGAGGGGAAGACCACGGTCACCATCGGTGCCTCAAGACGGTCGAGCTTGATGTTGCGTCGCCCGAAGTACGAAATGAATGAGTCCGAGGTCATATCAACGATCTTAGCGCACGCCTTCTCCTTGCCCGCTGGCGCCACCACAGCGTGGTAACCGCTGGCCTCGACCTGGTAGGTTTTGCCGAACTCTTTGAGGAGCCGGGTCTTCAACTCATTCGCGGTGTACGGTCGAAATACGTTGCCGAGCTTCTTGAAGCTGGTGACGTCAGTCAGGTTGATGTTCCGCAGGCGTCCATCCCGCTCCATCAACCAGCAGGCATGCGCGTCACTGACCACCTGGCGACCCTGATACTTTTCTTCACCGACAGTGATTTCGATGAAGCGACGATCAACGGTCTCGGCGGCCTGGCCGACGGGGAGACCGGCCAACAGGCCCAGCAGCAGGGATGCGAAGCGACGCATGGCGACATGGCTCAGGAGAGGAGTGGAGCCCCCTTACGGAGGAGGCCACTCTAAACTTAAACCACACCGGGGTATCGACGGGGGCATCCTGAGGATTCAGTCCCGTTCGTGGTATCGATCGTAACGACTATTTCAATTAATCCGGGACCATCTGATCTCATCGAGGACTCGGAGTACAACGCCGCCTGTTCGCCCGCGCCGCCCCATGGCATAGCCGCGACAGCAGGACAGATATTCCTGACTCTTCAGAATGAGGCGGTTTAACAAACCGGCGCTAAGACTCGGCTCCCTTGGCGATCAGCTGCTGACCGATGGCGAAGTGAGTGATGAATGCCACGACCAGATTGCCTGTGATCATCATCAACAGCAACATGATCCCCAGATATTTATCTCCTCCGGAAGCTCCCATTAGCATGATCATGATGACGATCCAGGCCACCAGATTCCCGAAGAAGGCCATCGCAATTCCGCTGGCTGCGGAGATCATTGGAACCGCCCAGTTCCAGACGATCGAAAAGTAGGTCGATAAGTACGCAGCCAGTATTACGCCCGAGAAAAAGTAGGCGATCCCCATCAGCATTCCCTCACTGTCGCGAGTCAATTCTCTAGCAATCTCCGAGGCATTCGGCAGCAGTGACAAGCCCAGGACCGTGATGGTCGGGATTAAACCCAGCACTGCCCCCCCCAGCTTGGATTGCACCAGTTCTCTCAGTGACAGCGGAAGCGTCAACAACGTGGACCAGGTCTGATCTTTGATCT
Source organism: Planctomycetota bacterium (assembly GCA_003669575.1). Classification (GTDB taxonomy): domain Bacteria; phylum Planctomycetota; class Planctomycetia; order Planctomycetales; family Planctomycetaceae; genus TH-plancto1. Next base: position 7,766 of record QWOR01000280.1, read on the forward strand.
CGAGCCGAAACAGTCGCCCGCCGAGCAGGCACATCTCCAGCGGCAGTAGAAAGAACCAAATCACGACCATGAGTGTCATGGCCCCATTCCGGACACTGTCCTGGAAATTCTCTCCTGAAATCCTGCTGATATAAACCACCACCGCAAAGAACAGGGCATACAACCCGAACTTCAAGTACATGAACTTGAGGCCACGGGCCACCTGCCGAAAATCCTTCCAGCCCAATGCCCAATCCCAGACGGTGCTGGAAACGCGAGACTTGCGAGTCATGATGCGAGAGATCAACGACCGGGAAGCTGTGGCCGAACCTCCGATGTGCCGCATCGTGACACGGTCGAAGATCAGCCACGATATGCAGAACAGCCCGGCCCCTAAAGCCAGGTTGGAAGCCACCTGGTTCGTCCAGGGGCTACCCCGAAAGGATGTCGACAGGATCTCCCCGAACAATCGCCCACTGGACGTACAACTGTTGATTGGCAACGCCACATTCGCGTAATACCAGTCAGCCACAGACTGCCCCCACATGCCCTTGAAGGCACCCAGATACAGAATCGCCAGCACGAGAAAGGGCAGGATCCTCCCAATCAAGAGGATCGCCAGTGCCAGTGTACATGCCTGGACGGATGTCGGTTTCAGCACCGATGCCAGTAACCCCACATTTCCGACCAGAACGAGATGCGCTAACAGCATCAGATAAGTGGCCCAGATCTGGTCCCATGACACACCCCCCAGAGTGACTGTCAGTAACGTAAACGGGAACTGCACCGAGACCAGCACAAACGCCATCAACATCCGCGGCAGCCATTTCCCCAGGAGCAGAGAGAGTGGCCCGATATTCGCCATTCTCAGTAATCCGAGCGTCTCGTGCTCCGTTTCTTCACTGATGGAGACCGCGAAAAGAGTTACCCCTGACACGGTGATGAAGATCCAGTTGGCGACGGTCATCCACTTGAACAGGATCATCCCGGGGGCTGTGACCTGCCTCTGCAATTCGTGACCGAAGTACAGAATCAACACGATCAACGAGGCCAGCCCCGCGCGAAACAGGTGGATCTTGATGTCGCGTGATTCGGTTCGCAGCGATCGAATCAGCAGAGCGAAGGTCTTATTCACGTTCGCACACCCCGCTCCGTCAGATCCATGAACGCGTCGTTCAGTTTGCGTTGATCACGCTGGAATCCGGCAATCGGAACCCCCATCGCGAGCAGCTGCGTCAACATCGAGTTGGCATCAATGTCGGGAGAGGACACCGTCAATCGGAACTCGGGCTTCCCTTCGACCGGCTCGACAGCTTCCACACCCTGAAGAGAAGGAAGCCGGGCTCCCCACTGCTCCGTGTCGACTTCCACACGCAAGCGGAAGACCGGTCGGTCTCCCTGCGCATATAACAAGTCATCCATCGGTCCGCTGTACTTGGTCACCCCGCGGTCGATGATCGTCACGCTGTCGCACAGCTCCGCCAGTTCGCTGAGGATGTGGCTGCTGATGAAGATCGTTTTCCCCATCCGCCTGAGCTCGCGCAGAATCTCCATCAGTTCAATACGCGCACGCGGGTCGAGTCCCGACGCCGGTTCATCCAGCAGCAGCAGATCCGGATCATTCACCAGCACCCGCGCCAGACTGACTCGCTGTTGCATCCCGCGAGAGAGTCCCTGAATCAGATCGTCCTTGCGTCCCTCCATATCGGTCAGGGCCAGAACATCACCGACGATCACATCCCGTCGCTTCGCCACATGCCCATACGCCGCTGCGAAAAAGTCGAGGTACTCATAGACCGTCATCTGCTTGTACATGCTGAAATGGTCAGGCATGTAGCCGAGTTTCTGCCGGATCGATTTCACATCGGATCGCACATCGAGGCCAAAGACGCGGATCTGTCCCGTCTGTGGACGCAGCAGCGTACAGATCAGCTTGAGTGTGGTCGTTTTTCCGGCACCGTTGGGACCGACGAATCCGTGGAGAGTCCCCGCATCGACCTGGAAGCTGATGCCGTTCAGGGCGCGATGATCTTTGAACAGGTGCGTGACCTGATTGACTTCGATGACGGGCGAACTCATGTGCTAGTCCTTCCAGGTCGTAACTAATCAGAGATGACGGGCGAACCGGTCATGGGATGGGCGAGAGATCAAGTTCAGGGAGACGCAGGAGTGGTCACCATCGACGAGTCGACGGCGGAGACAAACATCACTTTGCCCGTAGCGGAGTACTGACTCGGGAGTAATTCCGCAGGAGCATCGCAGTACACCAGTAGATGGCCGGTTTCAAAACTCCTGGGCTCGGGAGCGTTCACTTC
>QWOR01000188.1 GCA_003669575.1 Planctomycetota bacterium
GCCCTTGGGAACGTCCAGCGTCACACCTCGCAGCGCCTGAACCTCCACGGTTCCGAGCTGGTAGTGCTTGCGGATGTTCGACAGGCGAGCGGCATATTGCATGAAACGGAAGCATTCCTGAGGGGCGGCTGGGGGGTGTAGTTCTGGAAGCTCTCGTGAGGGTGGGGCGACCTAATGCATTATCGCATACTGATAGGTTCCCCTCCACAGACGGAGTGTTCAGCGACTTTGAGGAACGGGAAAAGAGCCCTGATTCGTCCTGCTGGACCGATTTTTCCAATTCACGCCGCTTGCAGCCTAAACACGGGTATAGTACAACGGTGCATGCGATCAGTAGTTGACACCCGTGAACCAGATGGCATTGAGGTTTCGGACCTCAGTCTCCAGTGCTGTTTGGTCAGCTGACGGGTTCCCGACAACCCGTGCTGACCGAAATGCTGATCCCGAACACATCAGGAATTGCTCATGGCAGACCGACTTTCGCTCACACAGCGTCAACAGGAAATCTACGAGTTCATCAAGGACAAGATCCTGAATCGCGGTTACGGGCCGACTGTACGTGAGATCGGGACTTCATTTGATATCCGGTCACCCAACGGTGTGATGTGCCATCTGAAAGCCCTGGAGCGTAAGGGGCTGATTTCCCGTGAACAGCACATGTCTCGGGCCATCCAGCTGACTGATCAGCCTCAACTCAAGCGGACGAGTCTGCCACTGGCTGGGCACATCGCTGCCGGTCGACCGTCGACAGCTGTGGAGCAGAGTGATCGCGTCGAATTCAGCCACTTGTTCGAAGAGCCCGACCATTTTTGCCTGAAGGTGCGTGGCGAATCGATGATCGAGGCGCACATTGCCGATGGCGACTATGCAATCATCCGCCGCCAGCCGACCGCACGCGAAGGAGAGATCGTTGCCGCTCTGGTCGATGGTTCCGACGCCACATTGAAGCGGTTCTACCGTGAGCCCGACCGGATTCGTCTCGAACCAGCCAACGCACGATTCCAGCCGATCTACTCGCAGCACGTCGAGATCCTCGGAGTGCTGGCTGGAGTGATCCGGCAGTACTGATCCGGACCGGAGCGAATTCCAGGTAACCTCTCATGGAGTCACCTGCAGAATCAACAAGGCCAGCGAGTATGTACTCGCTGGCCTTGAACGTTTGATATTGTTCTCTGACAGTGCTGGCTGTGGTTAAGACCGCTCGCAAACGGGTGATTAACCGCCGATCTTGGATGTCAGATCTGCGACTTCCTTTGGCGTAAAGCGGTTCTGCAGGCGGGCGCCCATCTGAGCGACGACGCGAGCTGCGGCATGCGAGGCGAGGTGCCCCGCCTGCTTCCAGCTGAGGCCGTTGGTGATGCCGTAGAGGATGCCGGCAGCGTACATATCTCCCGCTCCTGTGGTATCGATGGCTTTGACGGAGACACCCTCGATGGGGATGACCTGGCCTTCATGCATGAGTATCGAGCCATCACCGCCGAGTGTCAGCGCGACGTTCTCCGCGTGCTTGTGAATCTCCTGTGCGCACTCAATTGGATCGTGATGCCCCGTGAGAGCGCGGGCTTCATCGAGGTTGCAGAAGAGCAGGTCGACTGGCCCCTCAATCAATTGCAGGAAGAGGTCGCGGTTGTACTGAATCAGGAATGGGTCGGAGACGGTGAAAGCGACTTTCACGCCGTTCTTTTTGGCCAGTTCAATCGCACGCAGAGCGGCACTGCGAGTTGGCTCGCCACCGAACAGGTAGCCTTCAATATAGACGTACTTGGCCTTCTTGATTTCTGACTCGTCGATGTCTTCCGGTCCCAGTTGGCTCGACACTGCCAGGTTGGTCAGCATCGTCCGCTGAGCGTCTTCGGTGATCAGGACCACGCAAGATCCCGTTCGTCCGTCGACAGGCTTCGAGTGGATGGCCACGCCCATCTTGCGCATGTCGCCGAGGAAGCACTCGCCGATCTCATCCTGGCCGACCTTCCCGACATAGGCTGCCTGACCTCCGAAATCCGAGATCCCCATGATGGTGTTGGCGGCCGACCCGCCAGCACATCGGTTGAGCTTTACGCCACTCAGTTTGCCGAGGACCTGCTCCTGAGTGGGCTCGTCAACGAGCGTCATGATCCCCTTGGCAAAGTGCAGGTCGGTGAGAACGGAGTCCGCGACCCGGGCTTGAATGTCCAGAAGAGCATTGCCCACCCCATACACGTCGTACTTCATCTGACAGTCACCTTGCACACTCGATACTCATCGGAAGAGCCACATGACTCCTCTCCCTTCCAGCGATGCGTCGTCGCCCGGCTGTGTATCATAGAGCCCCGGTCAGTGGTGAGCCATCTGCTCAGCCGACGTCTTGACAAGGCAGGTATAACCCACGGCGAGTGGCCACTCGTTGCAGGGACTCGTCGTGACGGTAACAAGGTAAATTCCATAAATACCGAAGGCCAGTTGATTGTTGTCTCGGCGATCTTGCGACATGGAAGCTGGGGCATCCCATTTCCGAAGGCGAGTGTCAGGCCGCTGACGAGTGTGACGAAGTGGTTGTCCCTGGAATCGTGAAGATTGGTCGTTATGTGATGGTCGGCAGGGGAGAGGTGACGTTCCTGTTCATTCCTGGACTTCCGAATAAGTCTCTGCGAACTGGCTGGGACGACTTTTCCGTTCAGGAAATATCACCGGGCAGTGCCGGAGCTAAGGCAGTCGAATGGCGATGTCGCCACCTTCTGACGGCGGACGGCCTGACCAGATCATCGAAAACCGGGTGCCTCGTCGATGTGAATGATGACGTAGACCCGCGCGAAACCAGGTCCGAGTCCACTCGTACCGACGAAGGTTGCATCCGGCAGACTTTGCCGGGGCCCCTTGGTGAGGCAATTTGCTCATGACAGCTATGACCTCTGCCACTTCTGAACCCATCTGTATTCAATCCCCCACAGCGCCGCATCCCCTTCGGACTCTGGCGATCTGTCTGGCATCGTTATTGGCCGGGGCTGCGGTTGCGGTGTGGTTTGAGCGGCACGGCGAGGTACGGTTTGCCGCCTACCTCGAAACACACACCACTCCAGTGACTGCGGAACATCCTGGCCGGGTGGAAGCACTGGCCAAGAGCGAAGGCGACCGGATCACAATCGGCGACCCGCTGCTCAATCTGACTGACTCGCAACTGATGCGTGAGATTCAGTTGCAGAAGGACGAAGTCGCCCGTACCGAGATCCAGTTGAACCAGTGCCTGGCGGAAGCGGATCTCGATCTGCAATGGCGGACCAACGATCTCGATGACAAGATCATCGATTACCAGCTGCGTTCGGCGGGGTACTTGAAAGAGAAGTACGATTTCGAGCTTCAGAAGAGCATGCTCGCCGACATGCTGTCCAGCAACTTGACCGCAGCCCTTCCCGATCCCGAATCGCTGATCGGGTCGCTGATGGTGGAAGATCGCCTCCCCCGCGTGGAAGAGATGACGACCGCCTTGAAACTTGAGACGGTATCGAATGCAACAGATGTCTCATCGGCTCAGGTTGAGATCTGCGAACAACAACTCAAACGTCTGGAGCAGGTGAAGCAGTCCCTGCCCGCCACTGTTCGCCGCAGGGCGGGAGTGGACGCAGCCGAGGCGACCCTTGCTCGGGCCAAGGTGATGCTCGAACAGACGGAAGGTCGGCGTACGGAACTGACCGTGGCATCGACCGCTGTCGGCAAGGTCGGCGTCTACCGTGTGAAAGTCGGCGACCACGTCCAGCCCGGTCAGACGATTGTGGAACTCCTGGACGACGCCCGCCGGTTCTTGCGAGTCGAAGTGCCTTCGTCCAAGATCTCCGAACTGAAGGTGGCCCAGAACGTCGACATCACTTTCCCCGGTGGAGGGAAGCGGACTGGCCGCATTCAAATGATCGCTCCGCAGGCGATTCCCACCGATCCGAACTCGCACGGGGCCGAGAGCCTGATCCTCGTCCGGGTGGAACAGACCGGCGAGTTGTGGCCTGATCTGCCCGTGGGCACGCGAGTCGACGTGTCACTGCGATAGGTCAAGCATCAGAAGTATGGGGTGCGCCTTCGCTGCGATTCGCGGTGAAGGCACACCTTTTTTCGATTTGTGATATCGAATTGAAACCCACAGACAAAATTCATTCTGGGGGCAGATCGTCGGGGTCGGTCAACTCCAGCATCAGACGATCCGGGGTGAGATCCTCCACCACGGCATACTTGCCATCGAGCCAGCGCGACAGATCGATCTGCTTGCAGCGCACGCTGCAGAACGGGAAGCAGGGTGAATCCGAAGCAGCCGGGGGCAACTGCTTGTCACAGATGGGGCAGGTAACGGGCTGAATCATGGGTGCCTCTGAGTGACGAGAGGTCGAGTCCCCGCGGACTGATGACCGGCACGATGCGTGCCGACTTGAATCAATCCGCCGGGTGAAATGCGAGCCTGGATGGCACCGTCCACCGCAGTGCAGTGGATGGCCTCGGCTTGCGGGTAGATTCTAGCAAGTGCGGGAGTGATGTCCCGGCCAGAGCTGACAAACACATGACGGGGGGCAGCCCATTTGGCCAAGGCTGGGGTGTTGGCCGACTTGCCGCCGTGGTGCGGCGCCAGAAAGAGGTCGATTGGTGCGATTCGGTGTTTCATCAACGCTGCGGCACCGCCTTCCTCCAGATCACCGGTGAGCAGGATGCTTTTGCCCGCATAGTCGATCTGCAGCACGACACTATTGCTGTTGTCCTGCCGGTCCCTGATCTGGGGAGAGGGGTGAAGAACTTTGATTCGGACCTCCGGGTCAAGGAGCAATTCGTCCCCAGCCTGTATCATCTTCAGGTGAGTTCCATGACGTGTCAGCTCCGTGAACAGTTCCGGTAGCCCCTCCTGCTCAAAGTTCAAACAATGCTGGCTGAACAGCGTGGTCCCGATGGGAGTGTTGGCCACCAGATCGATCCCGCCGTTGTAATGGTCCGCGTCGGCATGAGAGAGTACGAGCGCGTCGATATGTCCGATACCTCGCTCGCGAAGCAGTGCCTGGACGGAACGAGCCGCACGTCGACCGTCCCCCAGTGAGCCAATGTCGTAGAGCAGGGTACGACCATTCGGACACGTGACCACAATCGCTTCACCATGCCCGACATCCAGGAACGTACACGTGAGCCCCGGTTCCAGCGAATGAGGCCACGCAGCGAGAGCCAGCCAACCCAGCGTCCAGAGGAATGTTCCCCGCCACACCCAGCGTTTGACCCCGCTTGACCTCACGAGCAGCCCCGCAATCAGCAGTGCGTAGAACCCTCCCATCCAGATTGTGGACGGCATCGGAGAATCTCCTGCTGCTCCGGGAAGTCGGGACGACCATTCCACCGCCTTGAGAAACCAGCTCAAGCCATCGCGAAATGGGATCACAGCCCATCCCGCAAGGGCAGGGCATAACAATCCGACGCCGAGGAACAGATATCCGGCGCAAAGTACCAACGTCGATACAGGCGTCAGCAAGGCATTGACGACTAGACCGGCTGGCGAGACCAGATGAAAAGTCCGCATCGTGATGGGAATCGTAATCAGCCAGATCATCGTGCTCATGACGTAAGCACCGAGCAACCAGCGTCCACCAGCCGTACAGATCCGCACGAACAGCGGTCGCTCGCCCGCCAGTAGCCGGTCCTGGAATGACACGTAGGTCCGTTCGGCGATCCAGTCCGACAGCGTAAAGATCACCGCGACCGCCAGGAAACTCAGCTGGGCTCCTACGTCAAACAGGTCTGCCGGATTGATCAGCAACAGGACCAGCGCACTCAAGCCCAATGCCTGCAAGCCATCTGATTTTCGCCCCAGCAACTGACTGATGACGACCATCGTGCAGAGCACCACGGCTCGCATCACGGGGGGCCGACTCTCTGCAATCGCGGCATATCCGTAGACCAATCCCAGGACCAAGAGCCAGGTCGTCAATTTTCGCAGGCCAACCGCGCGGCACAACAGCATCACAAATCCGGCCAGTACGCCGATATGCAGCCCGGAGATCGCCAGAATGTGCATCGTGCCGCTGCGGATGAACGCGGCTTCGGTTTCCTCTTTCAGGTCCGAACGGTCCCCGATCAGCAAAGACGCAGCCACCGGCTGGAGCTGCGCGGGCAGATGATCAAAGATCAGCTTGTCGCACTCGACGCGGACAGCTTCGCGTAGCCTGGACCAGCTCGCCTGGATGCCTGTCGGCCTGTCGATCAGTTGTATCGTGTCGGGGCTGTCACAACGGACAATCCGGTCAATGCCTCGTGACCGTAGAAACTCCGGATAATCGAAGTCACCCGGATTGCCCGGCGGCTCGGGGGAACGCAGTTGACCCAGGATCTGGACCCTGTCACCCGGCTGGTAATCGAGCAGGTGCCCGGCGACATCGACCCGCACGAGGCCGGTGGCGGACAGCTTGGTGCCAGCGTGATTCAGCAGCGACTGGCTCTCTGCCAGAAAGATCGAATGGTCAACCCGCATCCAGGTCGGCACGCCTGGACGATTGTTGTTCCGCAGACTGATCGGTGAAGCGACGATCGCCTCCAGCCGCACCGGTTGGAGGTCTGTGGGAAACGTCGCGATGGAACTGGCTTCCCGCACTGACCAGAACAGGTGATGCCGCGCTCCCCCAGCAGCGAGCAGCGCGAGTGCCACCAGCACTGCAGCTGTGCGGGTCTGGCTTTTTCTGAGGGCAAAGAATGCAGCCCCCATCAAAAATCCCCCCAGCACCAGCCAGGTCGATATCTCCCACCGCCCGAAACGGTCGCACACGATCCCGGCGGCGAACAGTAATGCTGCGGTCAACGCCGGTTCGCGTGGCTTGTTCTGAGGTTGTGGGACCGGAGAAACCACGGTTTTTCTCGGCGGAATCGCGGGAGACTAACGGGCAGTGCGGACTCAGCTTATCATAGCGGCACGTTGTCCGTCGTGCTGGCTCCATCACTGTGGAGTTGAGTGAGATCGTGACAGCTCTTCGTTGGGAGGCTCACGCGATGCTCTGTCCATTCTGCCAAAAGGGCGAAACCAAGGTGGTCGATTCGCGCGGCAGTCAGGAGTTTGTGATCCGCCGCCGCCGCGAGTGTCTCGACTGCGGTCGCCGCTTTACGACCTATGAGAAGATCGAAGAGTCCCCACTGAAGGTCATTAAGAAGGACGGGGCCCGCATCCCGTTTGACCGTGAAAAGATCCGGGCCGGCATCGAAAAGGCCTGCTACAAACGCCCCATCAGCCCCGACCACATCGAACGCATCGTCAGCGACATTGAACGCGATGTGTACGCCCAGTTCGACCGCGAAGTCCCGTCCCGCTACGTCGGCGAAAAGGTCATGGAGGCGCTCAAGCTCGTCGATCAGGTCGCCTTTGTCCGCTTCGCTTCCGTCTACCGCTCGTTCCAGGACGTGAACGACTTCGTCCAGGAACTCCAACCCATCCTCAAGGACCGAAAACGGTAAAAAAAGCTGTCAGCATTCAGCCTCTTTTCCCCCCCTCTGGCCATCCGCCACGAGCCATTCGCCATCCGCTTTCTTATGCACGCCACCCTCTACCTCGCCAAGAAAAACCTCGACCGGCCACCGGCTGTGGCGGTCATGTTTGGTGAGGAGGCTCATCTCAAGCAGCTGTGCCTGGCCCGGTTGACCGAACTGGTGCTGGGGACCGGACCCGATGCAGCGGTGGGGCTGGTGAAGTTCCCGGGGAAAGAGACGGAACTCAAGACGGTGAAGGCTGAGCTGCAGACGGTTGGGATGTTTGCGTCTTCTCGGCTCGTGGTGGTTGAGGATGCGGACGATTTCGTGACGAAGTATCGTGACCTGCTGGAGGCGTACTGCCTGAAGCCCGCCTCGCGGTCGGTGCTGGTCATCGACTGCAAGTCGTGGAAGTCGAATACCCGCTTGGCCAAGAAGATCGCCGAGTCAGGGCTCGAACTCGACTGTGGGGAACTGGCGGCCGGACCGCTGCAGAAATGGATCGTTGACTACACAGCTGCGGAGCATGGCAAGCAGATCAGCCGCGACTCGGCGAGTCTGCTGGTCGAGCTGGCAGGGACGGGGCTGGGGCAGCTGTCACAGGAGCTAGCCAAGCTCGCGAGCTTTGTCGGCGATCGTCCGCTGATCAAACCCGACGACGTGCGACAGCTGGTCGGAGGCTGGCGGGCGGAAGAGACGTGGACGATGACGAACGCCGTCCGCGACGGAAATCCCGAGCTGGCCCTGACGTGTCTGTCGAAGCTGCTGCATGCGGGCGAAGCGGCCCCGAAGATCCTCGGCGGGCTGATCTACGTCTTTAAGAAGTTCGCCATCGCGACAGAAATCTCTCGCCGAAAGATCCCGCTGCCCGTGGCCCTCAAAGAAGCGGGTGTCTTTCCCCGCGACCTGGACAGCTCAGAACGCTACCTGAAACGCCTGGGCCGGGCCCGCGCTGACCAGCTCTTCGCCCGCCTTGCCGACGCCGACCGCGACCTCACAGGCGGCCGCCGCATGACCGCCCGCCTGCAACTCGAACGCCTGCTCCTCTGGCTCTCCGGCCAACTCGGTTAGCGGCCAGCGACCGGCAGACGTGAGTCTGCCGAGTCGTGGAGTGTAGAGAAGACCGCGTTGATCCGCCTCCGTGTGGTACGTCCCTGGGGCTTCGAAGGGTGTGGCCTCAATGAACACAACTGTCATCTGGGTGCCACTGCTGGCTCGGCCAGCAGTGAGGATCGGAGATTAGCCTTTGGGTCTCACGCAACGTCTTCGGCAAATCGCTCGACGGACCATTTCAGCCCATTGACCGCCGGACTGACACTCGCAACACTCAGCGGCACTGCTGGACAAGCCAGCAGTGGCACCCGGCGGATTAACACCCGATCGAAGCGGGTAACACCGGATGGCTCGCCATGGTGCCTACCGGGGCGGGGCAGCGAGAGGTACTTGCATTAAGGCTAATCTGCGAGGTAGCCTCTTGTACATTTCACACGGGTAGTCCCCAAGGCGGACGAACCCGTGCCACCTAGCGTCATCTGTGATGATGGTTGATAAATGCATGCACCGGAGTTGCAGCAGCTACTATTCTCACATTGATGCATCGCTGTCGGCAACCCGGTGATTGCAAACGATAAGCCCCAAGACAATGCGAACAATTGACGACACACCACGTGGACAACGTTTCTTGATGGTGACGCATCGTCTTTCACCATCAAGTTGGGAAAACGTATGCATGGCAGTGCGTAGTTGGCTCGCAAATCCTCCTGAGTCGCTCAGTAGATCAGAGGTTGACAGGATGTTGGCCACAATTACTAGTCCGCTACCCGAAACACATTTCGCATTCATAATCATTTGCTGCTACGCAGACATCCCCACGAATACTCGTTGGGACACCGCGTTCGACCCTTCACTCTCCGATCGACATGAAGCAACAATCGCAGTATTACAATTCAGCGTATTCTGGAGTCGGGCCGTCCTGCCATCGCTTGAACACGGACACCATCAGGTTGCAGTCCTTGCTTTTCCTAACTCTCTTCCAAGTCTGCTTGCGTCATTGCCAGATGAATCAGACGATGTAGTCACAGACTATGTTGGACTATGCGAGTCAGAAGACCTTTCGGCTATTCGACTTCATCTCGATAGTGTGTCATAACAATCTGATCCAGCGGGTAGCCCAGGTTGCTCCGCAACCTTTGGGGGCCGAAGGCCAAAGAGGCACATGGCCAGAATGAGGCTTTAGAACAAGAGCCTCCATTCTGTTTTGCCGCCCCTGTTTGCGGTCAAGCAGGGACACTCGGATTCCCCCCAAACTATTGCCAGGGGGCCATGCCTGTTACGGCGTCTTCATGCGAACGCGACCACATCCACGGCAGACTCACGTCTGCCGCTGGCTAGGGGAGCCGCGACTTGCCCCAGGATGCTTGAATTCAATCCCCGGGGGCTGAATACTCCTTTCTGGGCGTCCGCTGCTGGGCGTACCTGAGATTGGCACCCTGGAAGGCTCGCTTGAATGACTGCTCCTGTGCATACGTTGCGTACCGGTATGGTCGGTATGGGGATGATCTTTGACGAGACCTATCGCCCCTTCTTCGAGCGGGTGCATCGCGACGGCCTCTAC
>QWOR01000240.1 GCA_003669575.1 Planctomycetota bacterium
CCCGCCGAGGTACTCGCCCATCTGCCGATGGGGCACGAGCACCTCTGGCTGGCTCGCGGCCTGGACGAAGCGGAATGGCTCGCCCGGTGCCAGGCCACCAACACCATCAGCGAGGTTCGGCATCCCGGACTGGAAGATCTGCTGCTCCTGCTGCTGCGAGAGTATCGCAAGCGAGAGAACAATGCCTCGGCCCTCCAGCTGCGGGCCGAAGCGGGTACATCGCTCTGATTTCCTGTCCCGCATCGATCACGGATTACTCCCCGAAGGGGCATCCTCATGTTTACTCCCGCCGTCCATCGCATCGTGTGGAAAGAGTTCCGCGCCCAGCGCGCGATCTGGTTCGGGATCGCCTTTGAGCTGGTGATTCTGCAGCTCTGGCGTGCCTTCTCTCCCGATAAGTTCCCGATCAATCTGCTGTCACTCGCCTGTGTGCTGACGGGCATCTTCGCGATGACATCGAGTGCCCTGCTCTTCGCGGGCGAGTCGGAAGCCCAGACCGATGGATTCCTGCGCCAGCTGCCCTTCCGGTCGCGAGATCTGCTGCTGGGAAAGCTCGGGTTCAATATCGCAGCTGTGGCGTCGTTCCTGGGATTCTCCCTGCTGACTGCGAAATTGATCAGCGATATTGGAGTAACCGGACGCACGCAGGTCGGGGATTATGAGGAGGTAATTGCATATGCAAACAGCATCTTGGGACTTTGGGCGTGGGGAATCTTCTATTCACTCGTGACTCGGAAGGTGATGTGGACGCTGTTGGGAGCCGGGCTAACTGAGATTGTTATCAACGCGGTACTGCATGGAGTACTGAAGGGATACTGGTACCGTGAACCAACGGTTTATGCGATTTACCGCGGCGTTGTCTTGGTTGCCTTAATCATTGATCTCTGGCTGTTGTCTCGCTGGTACGTTGGTGCCAGAGTGTCCCGAGTCGTGTCACATTCGCTGGCAGCTTCGGAAGTGGACGAACTGACGTTGGCACCTGTTCCAACACTCCCTTGGTCAAGATCATGGACGATCGCCAGTCGTGCTGGAATCGCGTTCGGCGTGATCTGGTACATCCTCTTATTTGCTTCGGCTTCAGAGAACCGAGGGATCGACTCGCTTTATTTGCCTGTGATCGCGCTGGGTTGCCTTGTCGGAGCGGTGATTGGGGCAATCGTTGTCATCGGACTGAGAACCTTTCAACTGAACTCATCTGGTCATTCCTCCAGTGTGAGTGAACTTCGGCCCGTATCGAATGCCTTTCGATTCTCGTTCGTTCTGAAACAGGCATTCAGACTGCTGAGCTTATTCGGAGCCTGCATTCTCGCTCTGGCTCTGGGAATTGTCGTGGGCTTCTGCAACGTGTTTCTGCTGATCGTTGGCTTTGTGGAATGGCCCCCGGGGTATGAACTCTTATTTGTTGTCAGCGTGTCAGTGACATCAACATTAGTGGGAGGCCTTGTGCTCTGGGGCGTGGGGCGGCTGCTTGATTCTTCCGAGAAGAAACACACCCCTCGTCTCTCCATCCGGGCACTGCAGTTCGCTCAGTCAACGTTCCAGTCGATCAACCGCAGCTGGGGTTCTCTGCTCTGGATCGAGGCGCGCCGGGCTCTTCCATTTCTGATCGGAGGAGTCGTTGTCCTGGGGACAATTACTGTTCTGTTCAGTCTGTCGATTCGCGAAACGAGATGGTCATTGGGGCTCATCAGTTTGCTCATCGCGAGTTACACATGCGGGCTAATGACAATTCTGCCCGACCGATCTCAGGGAACGTTATCGTTCTTGATCGAGCGCGGTGTTCCCGCATGGAGGATACTGGCGTCCAAGCTGGTCGTCTGGGGGCTGACGTTGGGGCTGCTCGCGATCATCCCCGCAACCAATTGTTTCTCACTCTGGGGCATGATCAACAAAGAACAGGCTGTGGATCAGTTGGGGACCACTGGAATGAGCCCAACGTCTTGGATGGTAAGCCCAGCTACGCTGTTTCTCGGAGGATTGAATGCGGGGCTGTTTGCGGTCGGTGCCCTTAGCGCGGCGTGGATTCGTCGCCCGGTACTGGCGGTGATTGGCGGGCTGGTGGGATACATTCTCTGGGTGGCTTGGTGTGTGGTTTTGTCGGAGAATCATTCGCTGTTCGGGATGGCGATATTCTGGCCGCTCGTGTTGTGGATCATTGGTTACTTCGCATCGGGCACGACGACTCTTCTGGAGCAGGTGAACTGGAAGTCACGAGCCAGACGTGTCACGTGGGTCATGTGGATCGTCGGTGGATCGCTCTTCTGGCTGAGAGACTTTCGTACTCATGAGATTGTCGCGCTGATGCCCGCTGATACGTGCCAGTCTCTGCTGACTCGCCATGCGGAAATCGCGCGGTTATCCCCGACTCGCATCCAAGAAGTACGGGATCAGCCCGGATGGGGGTCTGTATCAGAGGCCGAGACTTCGATTCTCCGTTTGAATTTGCATCTGCCCGAGTGTGATCTCGATGCGTCGCTGAAGTCCCTCACGACAGGTTTGGAAGTCTCGTACAAGACAGCAGAACTCTCGCAGACCGAACAGGCACTGGTCGAGGCAATCAAGACGCGTCGTCTCGTACTTTCGGCGATTCGGCGCTGGGCCAATCATCCGGCTCAGACAGCTACTCTGTTAGAGGATGCCTCTCAGAGGTTTGCATCTCTGGCTCGTGGTGCTCATTTAAGTGCGATTGACCTCTTGGCATATCAATACGCAGCAGCAGTAAAGGCGATTGATGCAGGAGCGAAGCCAGCCAGTCCCTTTATCCGTTCCATTCTGAAGCTCACTGGCGAGCAGGAGCGGGTGCATCAGCTGGTGGACCTTCAGTTCTCCCTATTGCCGGAGTACATCGCGTCCGTTTCACCAATTGCGGAAGTGTATGAGCAACGACTCGGAACAAAATGTGAGACCTGGATGCAGAACACTTCACTCAGTGTGATTGCATTGGGCGTGTATGTGCCCTCGCTGTACTATGCGAGAATTCTCCGAGACGAAGTGAAGCAGGATCGCGTCTCATCGCAGGCGACCGCACTCGTGTTGAAACTACAGCTCTCTCGACTCAAGAATGGCCTGTTCCCCTCAACGCTGACCGAAGTCATGCAGCCAGGCCAGATTGATGTGAGTTCGATCGGATACGAACCACAGGGCTTCGCCCGGAATCTGCGGATCAGCTCTCTCAGGGCCCTCCCCGCCCATCAACCGGTGATCTACTTCCGGGGCGATGCCCCATTTCAGAGTTTGGAATTGGTTGACCCGGGAGTTAATGGACGAGCGTTCTTTCGCGCACGCGGGTGGTTACTTAGTGATATGAGCTATCAGCCTCAGATGGACATGATCGAGAAATCCAGTCCATTGCAGCTCTCGGCTCAGACCGAGTTCCTCGCCAAAGCTGAGGGGCCAGTGAACCCACATGAGATGCGTTTTGTCTCACTGGGCAGTAAGCGAGACGAGGACCGCCTCTGCCTTCCACCTGACCAGCGAGTTGAGGTCACCAGCGACGCGGTATTGCACCAGAACGACGATCAGGATCAGGCTGCGGCACAGGCCGGAGGCAACATGCAACCGCTTGGTACCTCCACTGATCCCGCTCCTTCTCTATTACCATCACCAGAGATTCCACCGGTTCCTCCCCAGTCACAGCCGACGGGAGACACTGAAGAATGACCGGGCTGCGTGGGGTGTCTGACCATCGCTCGCTAACTCAAGAGACCATCAGCGCGATGTCTGACCCGATCTCACTCGCTTTGGCTGTGGTTTCGGTGGTGCCAGGTCATCAAACCGGACCGGGACGATCTGGCTATTCTCCCGCTTCTCCTGCGGGGTGACCATCTTCGACTGGTCGGGCAGGATCGACTTCAGCTCATCACGATATGCGGCGATGACCGTCTGGTTACTCTCGGGCAGTTCCAGCAGGATATTCAGATACTCCGACAGCGAGACTGCTTCCTCCAGCCCCTGCCAGTACGAATCGGCGATTGGCTCGCCTGATTTGTGCATGCGCTGGATGACCATGATGATCGACTGAATCTTGTCGTCGGTGATGACGCGCTGGGCTGCGACCTGACGGCGACCACCCAGCGCCTCCATTCCCACGGTGCAGCTCATCCGCAACATGAGACTGGCGAGTGCGGGACCAGAAACTTTGCGTACGCCGAGGATCTGGCGCGCTTGACTCCTGGGGCTCCAGCCAGTCATGAGAGTTTTGACGGTGAGGGCGTCGCGAACGGCACCGCGCCAGGCCTGCATCGCCTGATCAAGGTGCAAGCCCTGCACTTTCGCACCCGTGGTCACTGGCGAGAACTCGGGCGGCTTACCACCCGGAAGCGATTTCATCAGGTCCACGAAGCTGGCGACTTCGGCCTCGGTGAGAGGCTCGTTCAAGTCCTTGACTGTGATATTCAGCGGGGCATACTGCGGCGCTGCCTCCTGCTCGACGCGGTCGGCCTCGCGAGGCGTCGGTGCCTCGCCACAGCCTGCCAGGAGGAGTGTCGCTGTGATCGCCAGTGAAATCCGTTTCATCGAGGCATCCAGTATTTGATCAGGAGGGAGACGATTCGCTCGTGTCGTGACGGCTGCGCCAGGCACCAATAATCACCGGCAACACGCTGATGATGATGATCATGAGGACCACCTTCTCGAAGTTGGCCTTCACCCAAGGCAGCTGGCCCAGGAAATAGCCCGCGACCGTCATGGAAACGACCCAGCCGATACCTCCCACGACGTTGTAGAAAACAAACTGCCGGTAGTTCATCTTGGCGACGCCGGCCACGAATGGGGTGAACGTGCGGATCAGTGGTACAAATCGGGCCATGATGATCGCCTTGCCTCCGTGCTTTTCGTAGAAGGCCTTGGCTGCCATCAGGTGCTTATGCTGCACGAACTTCAATTTGCCCTTTTCGAACACATGCTCGCCCATGCGGTATCCGAGTTGGTAGTTGACGGCATCTCCCAGAATGGCAGCCACGCTCAGGACGGCCATGAGTGGGAAGACGGAAAAGATCTGCTGACTGGCCAGAAATCCCGTTGTAAAGAGCAGTGAATCGCCAGGCAGAAAGAAGCCGATCAGCAGCCCTGTTTCGCTGAAAATGATCGCCGCCAGAACCAGGTAACCGACCCAGGGGGGGCCCCAGAGGTTGACGGCCTTTTGAAGGTTGTCGGGGTTGGCGAGTCCGACCAGCCATTTGATCCAGTCTATCAGTGTCTGCATGACGCAGTGACTTTCGGAGAGAACGAACGAGGGATGTGGGAACCGACCGAAAAACTGTTGCGATCAAGCAACCGGTCCCCCGGAGTTTAGAGCAGATGCATCTGGAGTCGGATGGCAATCAGGAAAAAATACCAGGACGAGCAGCATTCCGACCGAGCCGCGAATCCAGCCCGGCTCGCAGCGGCAGGATTTGCCGTACAGAGCGGTAGGCCAGCCAGGCGCCAGACCGCCCTGTATTCGAGCAAATGCCGTTGTGGTATATCGCGACCACTTGTTACCGCCCCCCCTGCGTCAATCTCATCCCTGCATGGTGCCTGGCTTGTCATCAGGCACTTGATGGTGGTGTATCCATCGAACAGGCGTTTTCCCCCCGATGAAGTCCACCACTGGTAATCACTACATCGCTCTGGACCATGTGCGGGCTGTGGCTGCGTTCCTGGTCTTCGTGTGGCATTTCACGCGAGGGATTGATGGGACGCCGGTGCCTTATGATTACCGGCCCGCGTTCTTTGGTTTCAGTCTGCTGAACGAGGGGTACATTGGCGTTTCGGTGTTTATGACGCTGAGCGGTTATCTGTTTGCCCGGCTGATCAACGGACGGGAGATTGTCTTCAGTGCGTTCCTGTGGAATCGCGTGCTGCGGCTGATTCCATTGCTGGTTGTCATGCTGATCGTGGCGGGGGCTCTGACATTGAGTCTGGGAGGAAGCCTCAAAACCTATGGGCTGAATATCCTCAAGGGAGTGCTCTACCCCACGCTGCCCAATGGCGGCTGGTCGATCACGGTCGAGTTTCATTTCTACATCCTGCTGCCACTCCTCTTGTGGATGCAGCGGAAGTCGAAGTGGTTGCCGCTGGTGATCGTGGCTCTGGCGATTCTGGTTCGGTGGGCAATTTTTCATCGCACGGGCGAGGTTCGTTACTACGGCTATTCGACGATGATTGGCCGCATCGACCAGTTTGTCTGGGGGATGGTGATCTGTCAGTACCGGGATCTGATCACCCGGCGGCATGTCCCGGTGATTCTGTTCCTGCTGGGGTATCTCTGGTTGAACTGGGCCTACGGCGATTCAGGGGTGAGCTATATCGGACGCTATCCGAATCATGCCGAGACGAATCCGATCTGGATCATTCTGCCAACGATCGAGGGGCTGGCGTTCGCCGTGGTAATCGCGTGGTACGACACATCGTTCGATCATTCGACGACGGGTTTCTCGCGGTTCGTATCCCTGATTGGCGAGTACTCATACTTCATCTATCTGTTCCACTTTTTCATCGTCTTTAATGCTGCTCATTACATTCACACGCAGATCATGGATATCTCGAATTTCTATCTGGCTGCTGGATGGGCCGCAGTCGTCATGATCTGCATGATGCCGGCGGCGTATTTGAGCTCGGTGTTTATCGAGATGCCTTGGATGGCTCATCGGAAGAAGTACATCAAGGTTGACGCTCCAGCGACTTGAAGCCCGCGTCGGAATGTGCAACGAAGTGTTAGCTGTCGATACTTGAGAGTGTACGACAAGTCAGGCCGACTGTTGGCTGCGCTTCGCATGTCCTCATTCGCACTGACAAAGGAAACGAGGTAAAACAGAGTGATCTGAGTTTGTCTTTTCACCTTGTTGAGGGGCCCCCGATGCGAATTCCTCTGGTGCTTGCAGCTGTGTGTCTGGCGACGTTAAGTGGTTGGGGTCACGCCGAGGATACCGCCATTGTCCCGAAGGACTCCAAGCTCGAACAGCTGTGGAACGAAGGGGAGTTCACCGAGGGAGCGGCTCGCGGGCCGGACGGGGCGATCTACTTCAGCGACATTCCGATGGAGGTTGTCGGCAAGGTCTACAAGTTCGATCCGAAGATCGGAAAAACAACCGTCTACAGCTCCGACAGCCAGAAAAGTAACGGGCTCGTGTTCGACCGCAAGGGACGCCTGCTCGCCGCCTGCGGAGCGAATCACGGAGCCCGGGCCATTTGTGAAATTACACCTAAGGGGGAAGTGAAGCCGCTCGTGCAGAAGTTCGAGGACAAGCTCTTCAACGCTCCGAACGACATCGATGTTCACCCTCGAGGCTGGGTCTACATGACCGATCCGTTCTACGTGGGACCTGAGCCACTCGAACTCGATCACATGAGCGTTTTTCTCTGGAAGCCTGAAGATGGCTCGGTCACTCGTGTCACCACCGATATCACCAAACCGAACGGCGTGGCTGTCTCACCTGACGGAAAGACGCTCTATGTGGCGGAGACAAACAACGGCAAACCGCTGCTCGGCAACTCGGTTTACGCCGCCTGGCGGATGACACTGAATGCCTTTCCGATCATGGACGATGGCACTCTCGGACAGCGGCGGATCGTCGTCGACTTCGGGAAGGATGCCGGGATCGATGGCATGTGTCTCGATGCTGCTGGTCGGATCTATGCAGCCATCCGGAACGAGAAAAGATTCGGGATCGCTGTGATCGATCCGGCATCGGGAAAGGAGCTGGCGTTTATTCCAACACCCGATCTGCCGACGAACTGTTGCTTTGGCAGTGGAGATGACCGCCAGACGCTGTATGTGACCGTCGGCAAGGGGCTGTACCGGATACGCCTCGGTGCAGATGGTCTGTAATCAGGTGGAATGTGTTTGTGCCATGCTGCGGTGAATGGCTTGGTTGAGTTTCATCGCTCAATCGAGCCTCGGGGGCAGGACAAACAGGAATGTCACATTTGCCCTGAGCCGACCTACATCGCGGCCCGCCGCCCCGGTTTGGCCTTCTCAATATGCTCCATGCCACAGCCACCCGCTGTCGGCAACAGCTTGCTCGGGCTGCACAGTCCGGTGGGATTGAACACGTCTCGAATATTGCCCATCACTTCGACATCGGTACGGGTGAAGAGATAGTGACGTGGCTCGCTGGGGGCAGAATGCCCCCCATGCCCGCAGGTTTCCCCCTCGGCGGGGGGGCACATGAAGCTGATCTTCTCGACGCCGATCCCATGTTCGCCGGTGACGCTGCCTCCGAGCTCGATGCACTTGGAAAGGATGGCGTCCCCTGCCTGAATCACGCGCTGGGTCTGTTCGTGGTCCCGCTCATCGAACAGCAGGATGGGATGGATATTTCCGTCGCCCGCGTGGAAGACGTTTACGATGCGGATCTGATACTTCTCGCTCGTGGCTATGATGAAATCGAGGATCTCAGGGAGCTTGGTCCGCGGCACAACTCCGTCCTGGGTGCAGTAGCTCGGTGACAGGCGACCAATCGCCCCGAACGCCTGCTTACGGCACTTCCAGAGTAACGCCCGCTCTTCGGGCGAGTTGGCCATCCGCGCTTCGCGGGCCCCTGCCCCTTTGCAAAGGTCGACGATTCGCTTCGCCTCTCCATCGACAGCCACTTCCAACCCATCCACTTCGATCAGCAGCACGGCTCCGGCGTCGAGCGGGAATCCAAAGTGGAACGCGGCTTCGAGGGCCTCGATGATTCCGTTGTCCATCATTTCGAGGGCCGCCGGCACGATTCCGGCCCCGATGATCGCGGAGATCGCCTCGGTTGCACTACGGACGGTGTCGAACACCCCCAGCATGGTGCGGAAGGCCACCGGGTCGCGACTCAGTCGAACCCAGACCTTCGTGACGATCCCGAATGTCCCCTCGCTGCCGACGAAGAGCCCTGTCAGGTCATACCCCGGCGTGTCCTCGCACGGACTCCCGAACTGCACCCGTTCGCCGGATGGCAGCACGACTTCAGCGGCCAGAATGTGGTTGACCGTGACCCCGTACTTCAGCGTGTGCGGCCCGCCTGAATTCGTTGCGACGTTGCCGCCGATGGTGCACGCTCCTTGCGACGACGGGTCGGGAGCGTAGTGATACCCGCTTCCCTTCAAGTGGTTCGTCAGATGCACATTCACCAGCCCCGGCTCGACCACGGCGTACCGATCCCGCAGGTTGACCTCGAGGATTCTTTTCATCCGCGTCAGGCAGATCATCACTCCGCCGCCGACCGTCAGCGTCCCCCCCGCCAGACTTGTCCCCGCCCCGCGCGGCACGAACGGCACGCGATGCTCGTTACAGACCTTCACGATCTGTTCAATCTGCTCAGCTGTGGTCGGAAAAATAACGAGGTCCGGGACCTGCTTCTCGACGACATACCCGTCGCACTCATAGACCAGCCGCTCATCGGAATCGACCAGAAGATTCTCATCACCGACGATGTTTCGCAGCTGGGAGAGCAGTTCAGAATTCATGAGGGACGGTCTGTGCAAAGTTCCAACAAGCGGCAGACGTGGTCTGCCGTAAATTCGAGTCGTTAGTCTAACGAACTCGGACTTCTGTCCCAACCCGCCACTTCACCCCAGCGGGATCTGCAACCCGTCGTAGGCCAGTTCGACGCCCTTTGGCAGTCGGGCGTTGGTCTTCTCATAATCGAGCCTGTGCGAACAGTGGGTCAGGTAGGCCCGTTCGGGCTTCAGGCGTTCGATGACTTCCAGGGCCTGTCCCACGGAGAAGTGGGTCGGGTGCGGGTCATCCCACAGGGCGTCGAGGATCAGCACCTTGAGCCCTTCCAGCTTCGGCCAGGTCTCCTCGGGGATGAAACTCACGTCGGTACAGAACGCGACATCGTTGATGCGATACCCCAGTACTGGCAGCTTCCCATGGATCAGCCGCAGCGGAATGAACCGCAGCCCCAGAACCTCAAACGGTTCGAGACCGATCGTGCGGAACTCCAGATCGGGGGTGGAATGCTGGTGGTTACGTTCTTCTCGCGGCACAAATGCATACGAGAACGTCTGACGCAGGCACTCTTCCACCGGCGG
>QWOR01000344.1 GCA_003669575.1 Planctomycetota bacterium
TCCGCTGGGCAACTCATCGCCCTTGGCGGCCTTAATCGGAACTGACATTTCACCAAACTCACTCCAGACCCGCACGCGGTCGCCTTCCTTGAGATTCATGCGTTTCATGTCATCTGGGTTGACCTGCAGCGTCCCGATCTCCGAGAGGTAGTCATCGCTGTACTTCCCCTCGTTCAGACCGGTCCCCTGACGGCTGGTACGGCCGGGGATGAAGATGAATGATTCGGGCATGGTGAGCGTTCCGTAGGCGAAGCAGGCCGACAGTTGATGGGCCTGAACACATTCTGTCGGGCTACACACGAGACGCAAGGGTGAGTGCCCGATCCAAGCCACAATGTGCTGATTGGTCATTGTTGGACTCACGTCGTCAATCCTTGGCCTGCTCTTTCCGCACTGTTAGGATGGCTACATCAGTTCAAACCAAGGATGTTTCCCACCTGCCATGCTTACACTGAGGGAGTTGTCGATGCTGCGTCTGTTGATGCCGATCGCCTGTCTATGTCTCTGGGTGATTACCCCGGCATTGGCAGACTCCCCCGAGAATGCTCGGCCCCCAGCCTCTGAAAATGACCTCAAGGCTTGGTTGGGCAACATGGTCTGGCGGCATAAGTTTTCTGTCGACGAAGTTTCAGCCGCCACGGGGCTTTCGAGTGAAGCTGTCGCAGAGGCGCTGCAGAAGTTCGATATCCAGGCGGACAATGCCCCTGCTGCGGAGACCAATGACCGGTTGCCGGTCCTGCCTTATCCGGGTGGTCGGCATCCGCGTATCGGGTTCCTGGATGGGGCTGTCGATCCACAGCGGGAGACCAAGGTCAGCATCTTTACCCCGTGGCAACCCGAGGACAGGACGCAGGCCAGCTATGTCGTGGCCGATATCCCCGAGGCCATCTGGTCGAACCTGGGACTGACCTATCTGGCACATACACATGTTCCGACCGTCTGGTCGAAGCAGGGGATCGCCCTGCCTCGGCAGGAATGGGAACAGCTGCCGAATGGCGTGCTGCGGATGAAACGGGTGCTGCCGAATGGGATCGAGTTTGAAGCTGTGATCGAGCCGCAAAAAGATCATGTCACGATGGCATTGACGCTCAAGAATGGGAGCAGCGAGACACTGTCTGATCTGCGGGTCCAAAACTGCGTGATGCTGAAAGGGGCTCCGGGTTTCACGGGGCAGACCAACGATAACAAAGTGATGCAGGCCCCCTATTCTGCCTGCCACGATACGTCGGGGAAACGCTGGGTGATCACAGCCTGGACCCCGATCCACCGGGCGTGGAGCAACCCGCCCTGTCCTTGCCTGCACTCCGACCCGAAATTCTCCGATTGCCCGCCCGGTGAGACGCGCACGGTCCGCGGGTGGCTGTCGTTCTATGAGGGCGATGACGTGAAGCAGGAGTTCGCGCGGATCGATTCTCTGAAGTGGGCCGATGCGGCACCGAACTGGGTGAAAGTCTCGAATGCTCCGTGGCAGGCCCGCGACTCGCAAGGCGAAGTCGTTTTCGACGGCAAGATGTGGATCTTCGGTGGCTGGTATGGTTCGTACGAAGCCGCCCCACGCGATGTGTGGTCATCCATGGATGGAAAGGACTGGCAGAAGGTCACCAGCGACGCCCCCTGGAAACACAGCGACCTGTCGATGTCGGTCACTTTCAAGGAAAAGATGTGGTTCATGGGGGGGTGGTTCAATGGGCGCTTGCCCGATCACTCGGCCAGCAATGCAGTCTGGTCATCGACTGACGGAGTGAAGTGGGAGGAAGTCACGCCGCATGCGGGATGGACGCCACGTATTGCTTCAGGGCTGGTCGTCTTCAAAGACAAGATGTGGCTGCTCGGCGGGACTGAAGACTACTACTTTGGAACGGATGCGAGCCTGAAGAGCGATGTGTGGACCTCGGCGGACGGAAAAGAATGGACCTGCATCAACAAGAAGGCTCCCTGGGCGCCGCGTTCCTATCTTCAGGCCGCTGTTCTTGGTGACCGGCTGTATGTCATGGGCGGTGGGAACTATGTTCCGAACTACACAGCTCTGAATGATGTGTGGTCGACAACGGATGGCGTCGAATGGCGGCAGGAGACCGCAGAGGCTCCGTGGAGCAAGCGGCTCTGGTTTTCGGCGGCGACATATCGCGATCGTATCTGGGTGCTAGGGGGATGGTCGAAAGATCCCGAGTCCCGGAATTGGGGCGATGTCTGGTATTCGCAGAACGGAAAAGACTGGACGCAATACAAGCCCGAGGTCACGTGGCGGGAGCGACATGAACATTCCCTGTTTGTGCATGACGACAAGCTGTGGGTCGCGGGAGGAATGATCCCCCCACTGAACAACGAGGTGTGGTCGTTGTCGATCCCACCGGGCTGGTTTGAGCGGAACAAGGAAGTGAAGTAGCGAGGGAGAGAACGACAGCGAGGGGACATTCACGGCACGCTCACAGCTGCTGCTCGCTGTTGGGAAACATGCGGATTGATAGACTGCGGTGATTCGCCTGCTGACTGAATTGAGATCATTCCGTGTCGGTTCATTCTCTCTGTTCATCGCGATTCACTTGGCTGGGCCTGGTCGGGCTGGCGATGTTGTTGCGGCTCGGAGTTATGCTGCAGGCTCCCGAGCGGTTAACCGCAGACCGGGACCTGTATCTCGGAATTGCACGCGAGATGGGGGCGGGCCATGGGTATTCGACTCCCGGAAGTATTCCGCCGCGGGCGACGGCATTTCGTCCGCCACTTTACCCGCTGCTGTTGATCGTCACCGGAGGAGGGGCGATTGGCACTGGAGCGTTGCATCTGCTTCTCGCCGGGGTGATGGTCGTTGCGACGGGGCTGGCAGCAAAGCAATTTTCAGGCAACGACTCGAGCAGCTGTTGGACACCAAGTCTCACAGCTGCGGGCATCGTCGCGATCGACCCGTTGCTCGTACTCTACAGCGGGCAGCCCATGACAGAGACGTTGTGCAGTTGTCTGTCGTCCATGTTGCTGTGGGCCATGTCTAAGAATTTCGCGGAATCAGAGCGATCCACCTCCGGTGTCGGTCGGATCAGTCGTTCGATACTGATCAGTGTCCTCTGGGGTCTGTGCCTGCTTGCGAGGCCGACCTATGCCGCAGCCTTGGCGTTGTGGCTGGCCGGAACTGTTGTGATACCGGGATCGTGCCCGGGCGGATGGAGCGTTCGACTTCGCGGCGGGGTGCTGGTTGGAGCTGTGGCCCTGGCGGTTCTTTCTCCCTGGGTGATCAGGAACTGGCGAGTGTTCGGTCACCCCATCGCTACGACCACGCATGGTGGTTATACGCTGTGGCTCGCCAATAACCCGGTGTACTACGCAGAGGTCGTGGAAGGCCCCGAAATCGCCTGGAGCGGTGACAGCTTGAGCCGCTGGCAGACTGCCACCCAACAGGAAATGGACCGTCACCCGATTCAGGGCGAAGTCGCACAGGACCGCTGGCAGAGCGACAAAGCCCGCGATTTCATCCGGCAGAATCCCGGCAGATTTGCGCAGGCCTGTCTGTACCGCGCCACGCGATTCTGGACGATCTGGCCGGGGCGCCCCGGAGAGACGGGGCTCCCGGCGGCTGCACTCTGGGCCATTGCAATCGGGTACGCATTGCTCTGGTTCGCAGGCATCTTCGCCACGACTCGGGCAGTACTTCATCGGCAGTGGCAGCTGTTGCTGGCAACAGGCAGCCTGATTCTCGGCTTCTTCTTTGTCCATCTGGTTTACTGGACCGACGCTCGAATGCGAGCACCGATCATGCCTGTCATCGCGGTCTTGATTGCCACGGGAATGCCTCGCGCGTTCCACAGCTGTCGGTCCAGGAAACCTACGCCAGAGAATTCGAATGCCCCCTGATCATTCGGCATAATTCGCTGGTCTTCATTCCACGGCTGAGCTGATGACCACACCGAAGGTGGTCCCGGTGCTTGACGAGTTCACCCCAACGACTAACCACGCAGACTATTGAGTCTTTTTCACGGTAAACGCGGATTGCCGAACATTTCGGGACGATAAACGATCAGGATAACGGTTGATTCGTGTCGATGAGTGTTCCATCCGAGGCACCATCCAACCCCTCGGAGTTCTTACGTCGCGGCAGAATCGTCACAGCTTCACTGCACGGCCGCACATCAGACAGTTCATTCCTTCTCAGCAGACTCCGATGGCCAACGACAAATCGCGACGCGGTATCATCCTCGCCGGAGGAAGTGGGACACGCCTTTACCCGGCCACAATCGTGGTCAGCAAGCAGTTGATGCCGATCTACGACAAGCCGATGATTTATTATCCGCTGGCCACGCTGATGCTGGCGGGGATCCGGGAGATCCTCATCATCAGCACACCACACGACTTACCGCTGTTTGAACGTCTGTTCGGCAACGGCAAACAATGGGGCATCGAGTTCCAGTACGCCGCCCAGCCCAAGCCCGAAGGTCTGGCACAGGCCTTCCACATTGGAGCGGATTTCGCCAAGGACCGACCGTCGTCACTGATTCTGGGTGACAACATTTTCTACGGCCACCAGCTGTCGCAAAGCTTGCAGGATGTCAGCCAGAGAACCAGTGGGGCCACGGTGTATGCCTATCATGTCCGTGACCCGGAACGGTACGGCGTCGTGGAGATGGATGCATCGGGCAAGGCGATCAGCATCGAGGAGAAACCCAAGCTCCCGAAATCCAATCTCGCCGTCACGGGCCTATACTTTTACGACGAGCAGGTCGTCGAGTTCGCCCATAAGATCAAACCGTCTCCACGAGGCGAACTGGAAATCACCGATGTGAACCGGCTCTATCTGGAACAAGGCACGCTGCAAGTCGAAACACTGGGCCGCGGCTCCGCCTGGCTGGATACAGGGACACATGAATCACTGGTCGATGCGACTCAATTCGTGTCAGTGTTGGAGCAGCGGCAGGGATTGAAGATCGCCTGTCCGGAAGAAATCGCCTGGCGCATGGGATACATTACCGACTCTCAACTGGGAGCTCTCGCTTCAGTGATGAAAAACAGCACGTATGGACAGTATTTGCTCAGGTTGTTGAGCTAAACCGGCAAGTCTCGCGTCCTGTAATCGTCAGGTGGCAGGATATGCGGGTGAACCAACGGGATGATCCACGAAACACTGGAATCCCCTCAGTTCTCCCGACCTTACGGATCGATAATGAGAATACAAATGGCGCGAACGGCTTGGCTGCGCGCTATTTGACCTGGTGGGCTACCGGAACCCACTCCATGCAGCAGGTTCAATAAAGGCGGCAAGTCCACATGCTGACATCGCTCTACCAGCGACATGGTCGGTGGCTGCTAGTACTGGCGGCAATTGCGTTCCCCTTCATGTATTGGCAGGGGGAATCGATGCCATCGAACAATGACCTTGAAACATGGCTCCCCAAGGAGTCCGAGGTCCGTTCTACGTACGACATGTTTAAAGAGGAATTCGGAGCCGAGGAAGTCATCCTCGTCGGCCTGCCGAACATGAATCCCGATGATCCGCTGGTCGAATCCGTCGCAGAGCGTCTGAATCAGCTTCCGGGTATCCGGCATTGCTGGTCCCCTCGTCGCCTCAGCCAGGTGATGCGCGAACTGAGTGTGTCTGAGGAGAAGATTGAAGAGCGAATCACCGGACTGTCGCTCGCCAAAGACAAGCAGATGCTCGGCCTGGTTGCCCTGCTCTCCCCCCAGGGACTGCAGGACCGCGCTGGGACAGTGAAGGACGTAGAGGGAGTACTCGACTACTGTCAACTGCGAGGCGAAGATGTACTACTGACTGGCGGTCCCGTGGTGATCGCAGAGTTGAATCGGCTCGGGGGAGCCAAAAACAACAAAGCGTACTTTCTGATTACGCTCATCATCAGCTCCTTGCTGCTGTACTACTTTGTTCGCGAAATCAAACTGACCGTCGGCGTGATGTTGATCACGATTCTGTCGATCGAAACGACGAACGCGTTCGTGAAGTGGTCGGGCGGTGAAATGAATTTCATCCTCGGCGCCATGCCGGTCATGGTGATGATCTTCACGTTGTCGATCTCCGTCCACTTCATCAGCTACTACCGAGAATCGGATAAAGTCCCGGACCGACTGATTTACTCCCTCAAGCATACGTGGAAGCCGGTTTTTCTATCCGCGTTGCTGACCGTGATCGGCTTTGGATCGCTGGTGACCACCAGCATTGGTCCCGTGTGGTGGTTCGGTTACGCCGGTGCGATCGGTTCCGTTGTCTCCTTCCTGTGCGGCCTGGGACTCACGCCGGCGCTCCTGCTTCAATGGCCCGACGTCCTCGAAAACGAGGCCAGCGTCACCAAGTATTCGCACCTGCGTCTCGCACATACCTTGATTCATCGCCGCTGGCTCGTCACGGGGATCTGTACGGTCGTGATCGCTGCTGGTGCATATGGATGCCGATATCTGACCTGCCGCATCGATCCTCTCGACTTTCTGCCGAAAAGCAGCAATGTCGTCAAGGATTTGAATACTCTCGAGGAACGTCTGACAAGCATCGACTCCGTAGAGGCGATCGTTGACTTCCGGACTTCCGATGCGCCATTCATGGAAAAGCTGAATCGCATTCGATTGATCGAAGCCCGGCTGGGAACGCACCAGAGCGTGACTCACACCATGTCGGTCGCCAGCTTCTTTCCTGACGTAATGCCAGAAGGCGTGATGGGCGCAGCCAAGATCTTCAACAAGGCGCTGGGCAGCCAGCATCGCTCCGATTTCCTGTCAGCCGGTGAACGATACTGGCGAATCTCCTGCCGAATCCGCCGCGAAGATGTGGCCAGCAAAGGCGAAACATTCAATGAGCTGAAGGCTCTTGTCGCCGATATGCCCGAAGTCACTCTCACCGGCATTACTCCATTGGTTGAACAGGCTCAGGTTACGATCTTTCAAGGATTCAAAGAGAGCTTCTCGTCCTCGTTTGTCCTGATCGCCCTCGTCTCACTATGTGCTCTCCGATCGGTCAAGTTGACCTTCTGGGGCATGGTACCGAACATTACTCCGATCATGTTCATCTTTGGACTGATCGGGTGGAGTGGTGCCTCCATCGACATTGGCATGATGATGACTGGCAGCATTGCCTTCGGAATGTCGGTCGATGCGACATTCCACCTCCTATTCGCTTACCAGGAGGCGTCCAGGGCTGGCCACTCGCCCAGAACGGCCTCGTTCTACGCACTCGTTCAGACTGGGAAGCCGATTTTTGAAGCAGCTGCGATTGCAAGTATCGGAATGCTGGCACTGGTGTTGAGCAGCTTCACACCGACGATGCGGTTCGGACTCCTGATGGCCGTGCTGCTCTGGTCAGCTGTGGTGGGATGTCTTGTTCAACTGCCCGCGATCCTGGCGATGCTCCCCGGCAAGCGAAAGCGTAAGTCAAAGGCGATCGCATTGCCGATCGACGACTCACAAGAACATGAGAGCCTGATGCTGGAAGAGATCCGCCGAGTGGCTTAGTCAAGCTGCGGGTGTTTGCGAATCCGGAAAAGCGAACATTCGTATATCGGAAGTTGTGCA
Organism: Planctomycetota bacterium; assembly: GCA_003669575.1. GTDB lineage: Bacteria > Planctomycetota > Planctomycetia > Planctomycetales > Planctomycetaceae > TH-plancto1. The sequence goes on from QWOR01000344.1 coordinate 7,498, forward strand.
TCGTCGTTGAGTCCACCGAGCGAGCCAAATCAGTCGAACCAGCCGGTTGTCGGTCAAAGTCGAATCAGCCGGCTCCGAACAGCGTCGCTCGCATCGGCTGTACACAGCGGATTATTGGCTCGAACTCCATTAACTGGAGCAGGTCACGCTGGAGATCGACGCCAGGAGCCAGCTCCAGGAGTTCCAGGCCTTCGGGCTGCAGGCGGAACACAGCCCTCTCCGTGACGAAGAGAACATCGCGAGCTGCTGCGCGAGCCACTTCACCGGAGAAGGAGACCTGTTCGACCTGCTTTACAAATTTGGCGATCCGACCTTCACGAACGATTCTCAGTTGTCCCTGGTCGCATGCCACCTCTAAACCGTCGGCTGTGAATGAGCCACAGAAGACAAGTCGGCGAGCGTTCTGCGAGATGTTGACGAACCCACCCACTCCCGCAAACTTGGTCCCAAACCGGGAGACATTCACATTGCCCAGCTGGTCGACCTGAGCTGCCCCCAATGCGGCGAAGTCGAGTCCACCACCGTCGTAGAAATCGAACTGAGCCGGCTGGTCGATGATGGCTTCGGGATAGAGCGAGGCTCCGAAGCTCAGACCACCTGCCGGAGCTCCACCGATGGGTCCGCTTTCCAGCGTGAGGGTGACATCGTTAAGGATCCCTCGCTCACCCGCGATTCGTGCAATCCCCTCTGGTAAGCCAATCCCCAGATTCACAATCGCCCCGTGTGGCAATTCGTCGCACGCTCGATCGGCAATGATCCGACGGATGTCCCAGGGCATCGGGGGCATGTCCCACTGACTGCCTGCTTCAGCAGAGGGAGCAGGTGCACAGTAGCGAGGGTTGAAGGTCTCGCCGAAGGTCTGCCAGTGGTCCTGCTCATTGGCCACAATCACATGCGTCACCAGACGACCGGGGACACGTACACGCTGCGGCGGCAACGGTGCATCAAGCAAACGCTTGACCTGGGCAATGACGATCCCACCATGATTATGAGCGGCCTGAGCAATCGGCAGGGCATCTCCAATGACAGCTTCCTCATCCATGACGAGATTGCCGAACGGGTCAGCAGCTGTAGCGCGAATGAGACCAATATGAATCGGAATCGCGTGGTAGAGGAGCCACGTCCGGCCACAGAGTTCGACACGTTCGACGAGTTCCTCCGTCGTGCGAGAGTTCAACTTTCCTCCGCCGTGGATGGGGTCAATGAAGGTCCCTAGCCCGACATGTGTCACACAACCGGGCCGCTTGGCTGCGATGTCACGGAGTAGCTGGCAGATGACCCCCTGAGGGAAGTTGTAGGCTTCGATCTGTCCCTTGAGAGCGAGCTGCCCCAGCTGCGGAGCCTGGCCCCAGTGGCCACCGATGACACGTTTCAGCAACCCGCCGTGGGCCAGATGATTGAGTCCGCGGGTCTTGCCGTCGCCTTGTCCGGCCGCATACATCAGGGTGATGCCGTGAGGCCCCAGCCCTGCCAGGAAACGCCGTTCGATCGCTGCCGAAAGGGCCTCGGGGTGAGCCGCACCGACGAAACCACCACACACCACGGTCGCCCCATCCGCAATGCGGGCCACAGCTTCGTCCGCAGTGCAGAACTTGCGGGAGAGAGGAGTTGTCATCCCCACCACCCTCCGTTCACATGCAGCGTCTGGCCGGTCATGTACGACGCCATCTCACTACACAAGAACAGAATCACACTGGCGATTTCATCGGGCTCACCGCAGCGACGCAGCGGGATCTGAGCCAGCATCTGCTGCCGAGCCTCCTCGGGGATCGTCTTACCCATTTCGGTCATCACGACGCCCGGGGCGACTGCGTTGACTGTGATCTTACGGCCAGCGAGTTCACGGCTGAGAACCTTGGTCAGACCGATGACACCGGCCTTGGCAGAGGCGTAGTTCGCCTGACCGAAGAAGCCAATGATGCCCGAGATCGACGCCATGCTCACGATCCGTCCGCCCTCATTGAAGAACGGCAGCGAGCTCTGGACCACCCGGAAGACAGCGGAGAGGTTGGTCTCGATGACATCCTCCCACTCGCGGTCCTCCATTTTTTTGACGGTCTTGTCACGCAGGATGGCCGCGTTGTTCACGAGGATATCGACCTGGCCCCAACGGGCTTTGACGATTTCGAACATCTGCTGAAGCTCGGCGCGTGATCGGACATCAGCGGCGATTGCAAGGCCGCGATCCCCCCATGCGGCCACGGTCTCCTCGGCCTGGGCACGGCACTTGCCCTCCGGGTCATTGAAGTAGTTGACGACGACTTTCGCCCCAGCCTCGTAGAGCAACGTCGCGGTGGCCTTGCCCAAACCCTGGCTGCTGCCTGTGACGATCGCAACTTTGCCGGTCAGATCGATGGAATACATGCGAGCCTCTGATCTCAATAGAAAAGTGAACAGCGAAGCTGCGGCTAGTTCCCGGAAA
>QWOR01000163.1 GCA_003669575.1 Planctomycetota bacterium
ACGACCGTGAACACAGCTGCGCCCCCTTCGGGCCGCTTCGCCGAGACGTACAGCACTGACGGCACGATCAGCCACGCCAACGCGACGATGAAACCTCGTAGCCCCAGTGAGAAGTGGTGTCGCAGCTGAAACTCCGCAAAGTACGACTGAACATGCTGGGATGCGGTTTCGAGATAGTCCCCCGCCCGCCAGCGAGCGAGTAACCACCGTGCATTCTTGACGGGGCGGATGAAGGTGGGAAGTCCGCCTCCACGTGCCAGCGCCAGACAGAGATGCACTGTGACGAGCCCCCATGCCACTGTTGAAGCCAGCTTCCACCCGCGGTCGGACGGTCCACCGGGATCGATGATATGGGCGTTGGCCGCCTGATTCGCGAGCAGACGCAGAAGCAGTGTCCAGACATAAACCCCGAGGGCAATTGCGCCCACGCGTGGAGCGACTCGAATCAGAGGAAACGCATCTCGCAGCCGCCCTGATCGGGCCACCCGACCTTCGACTTCCAACAGATATCCCAGGACATACAAGTTCACCAGCGGGATCGCCGCAGCCACAGCCAGCAGGAAGACGAGACTCGCTACCCCGAACGACATACGCGAGAACCAGACGAGAAACGCGATCGGTTGCCGCCACGGAACAGGACAGGGCGGAAGTCGACCATCATCGATCATGGAGATTTGCCCCGACTCGCTGGCGACTGGAACAGTACGATCGGTCGCAGTCGGTATTTGCCACCCCTCGTCGCTGACGAGTTGATTGTCCTGCAGAGGTTTGCCGCCCACAATAGCCTCGTTCACGAGAGGGGTGGAGGAAGACATGGAACGGCCTTCAAAGTAGGGCGAGTCGCCTGACAACATTCTCTTTACCAACACAGCTGCTGTGAAGTTTCGGACGAATACTGAAACGCTGAGGCGGTCGGGTTGGTACACTGGATCAGATGCTGTTCGAAGATGCTGACGCGGATTTCATGAACTGGAGTATGACTCCGGTGACCTCTGTTGTGACAGGCAACGTCCGCCTGCCGGGGAGTATGTCATGCGTTGGAAGCCTATACTCCCCGCAATTCTCGTCGTCGCCGGAGTCGCGGTGCTGACTTCGATGGCTGCGACCAGCCCGGTGCGTGACCTGACGCCACCGGGACGACACGGGCCAGCTGAATCCGATGTATTGGTGGTTGCCGCCGAAGTCGATCAGCGTCTGCTCAGCTCGTTAAAAACTACCAGTCTCTCGCCTGCCGAGCGGGCGGACGACCTGACAATCCTGCGGCGACTCACATTGGCACTGATGGGGACGATCCCTTCGCTGGAGGAGATTCGCCGCTTTGAGTCAGATGATCGTCCCGATCGACTGGCGATCTGGACCAATGCGATTCTCGACGATCCCCGGTTTCACAACTATTTCGCGGAGCGACTGGCCCGGGCGTTTGTCGGTGTCGAAGGCGGGCAGTTTATCATCTTTCGCCGTGATCGCTTCACGAACTGGCTGAGCGAACAGTTGCGAGACAGCGTGCCATACGACCGAATGGTGCGATCCATGCTGGCCGAGGACGGAGTGTGGACTGACCGCGCGGCTGTCAATTATGTGACTGCAGGTGTGGCAAACGAAGAGTTCGACGCCAACAAACTGGCGGGGCGAACCGTCCGAGCCTTTCTGGGGCAGCGAATTGACTGTGCTCAGTGCCACAACCATCCGTTTGCTCACTGGAAGCAGTCTGAGTTTGAGGGACTGGCCGCATGTTTTGGTCAGCTGGATTACACGATGGTCGGCGTCGTTGATCGCCCCGGCAAGAAGTTCGAGGTCGAGGACCGCGAAACGCTGGAAAAACGCCAAGTCACCCCACAAGTCCCATTCCACCCCGAATGGTGCGGCACGCGCGGATCGCCTCGCGATCGCCTCGCCGAGTGGGTGACGCACCCCGAGAACAGGCGGTTCGAGCGGGCGAGCGTAAATCGCATCTGGGGTCTCATATTCGGCCAACCGTTCCTCACCGAACGGTCCGTGGATGACCTGCCCGATCCAGACGATCCGACTTTTCAAGAACAGACAGCGGTTCTCGATCTGCTGGGGGCAGATTTCCGCACACATCGCTATCAACTCAAACGCCTGATCCGGGTAATAACCTCGACCGAGGCGTTCCGCAGGAGTTCCGGACATGCTGTGCACGAGCCAGCCCAACTGAGCGAACTCGAAAGCCAATGGGCGATCTTCCCGCTCTGCCGTCTTCGTCCAGAGCAGGTGATCGGTGCCATGTTGCAGAGCAACTCGGTGAAGACGATTGACCAGAATTCGCATCTCTTCACGAGAGCAATTCGGTTCTTCCGTGAGAACGACTACGTCAAACAGTATGGCGATCCCGGCGAAGCGGAGCTGGACCAACGCACAGCCACGATTACCCAGACACTTCTCAACATGAACGGTGAGTTCGCCCGCGAGATGTCCGAGGTGGGACCGTTCTCCACACCTGGGACGATTCGTCAATTCTCGCCGTCCAGAGCAGTACTGCTCGACAACGTCTACCTGACCTGTCTGACCCGTCGACCGACCGAAGCGGAGCGGGCTCACTTTGCTCCCCAATTGGGGTCGCCCCCCAAACAGCCCGACCAGCAGGTTCTCGAAGACATATTCTGGACGTTGTACAACTCGCCAGAGTTCACCTGGAATCACTGACCGGCTTGCGACCACTCCGGCTCACTGTCACCCCACCCCGCCCCGCGTACCTTGGCCCATTTACTCCAAGAGAATCAGGCCCATCATGCCTCACTCCTCAATCGACTGGTCTCGACGTGACGCCTTGCAGGTCGTGCTGGCGAGCGGGGTGTCGTTCCTGCTGCCAGCCATCGAGGGGCGTGCCGTCGAGAAGCGGGGGAGCGAACGACCGACAAGTCTGATTACGCTCTGGATGGGAGGTGGGGCCAGCCAGATGGACACTTGGGACCCACATCCCGAATCAAAAAACAGCGAGAAGATCCAGGCCATCAAGACAACCGCCCCCGGCTTGCAGATCGCCCATCTGCTGCCGCAGATGGCTGAGCAGATGCAGCATCTCTCGGTGATCCGGTCGCTAACATCGAAGGAGGGCGACCACGAACGCGGCTCGTACTTCGTGCAGACGGCATATCGTCCCGATCCAACCGTTCGGCACCCCAGCCTCAGCTCGATTCTGAATCACGAATTACCCGATCCCCGGATCGAGATCCCCAACTGCGTCGCTCTCTGTGATGGGCCGGAATTTGCAGCTCCGCGGGGAGGCTATCTCGGCGACCAGTACGATGCGTTCCGTGTTTTCGATCCGGGTCAGTCTCTCCGTAATATGCGACAGGGCGTCGACTCGAGTCGCCAGGCACGCCGCATGTCCAACTTGGACATTGTGTCCAAGGCCTTCCGCCAGGGACGTGAAGCCCGTGTCGACAAATCGCTGCACGATCAGAACATCAACCGCGCCATCTCCATGATGAAATCGGAACAGCTCAAGGCCTTCGAGCTGGAGAACGAGGCACGGGAGACACTGAATCGATACGGGGACACGCAATTTGGTCGAGGATGTCTGATCGCTCGTCGCCTCGTGGAGACGGGCGTCCGCTCAATTCAGGTAACGCTGAACGGCTTTGACACTCACGCGAATAACTATGAAGGCCATGTGACTCAGACGCGGATTCTCGATCCCGCGTTCGCGTCACTGGTCAAGGATCTTGTTGATCGCGATCTGCTGGCCTCAACGATCATCCTCTGCATCGGCGAGTTCGGTCGTACCCCGCGCATCAATCCACTCGGCGGTCGCGATCACTGGCCGCATGGGTTCTCATGTGTCATCGGTGGAGGAGGGCTGGCAGCTAGCCGCGTGATTGGATCAACGACCGCCGACCAGCAGACCGACGACAAACCCATTCCGCCGACCAGCCCCATCGAGATCCCCAACCTCTACGCGACGATTCTGTCTCGCATGGGTGTCGAGTTCGGCAAAGAACTCATCACACCAATCGGCCGCCCGCTCAAAGTCTGTACCGGTACGCCGATTGAACAACTCCTTGGATGATGCCGATTTCGCGTGGCAATCACGTTGACCAGAGTGCCTGGACTGTAGTCAACGCGTTCCGGAACAGGCGTGCGTTCGGAGAGTCCCGCAAAGGGCGACCGTGTAACACTGGCGGCAAACCCGCCGCACTCCATTTCGATCCTTTGCGGTGAATCATTCACCCGAAGGTGAGCCCATCGCGATCTTACTTCGCGATTCCCAATACGCGGATCGCCTCCTGCACAGTCGTCTGCCCGGCTTCGATGGCCGCAACGACCCGGCGTTGCAACGGGACCATGCCCGCCTCGATGGCAGCCTTCTCTATCTCCTGCACGTCGGCCCGGCGGAGGAGAGCAGTACCGACGCCAACAGCCTGCGGATCAAGAGCCTCGACCAGCGGAAGTCGTCCCTTGTACCCGGTATTGTCACACTCGCTGCAACCGACTGCGACTCGCGCATGAGTGACTGGCCACCCCATCCGGTCATCCTCGGACATCGCCGCACGGCTGCACGAGCACAACCGCCTGACCAGTCTCTGGCTGAGGATTCCCAGCAATCCACTTTTGACGATGTACGGCTCAATGCCCATATCAAGCAGCCGTCCGCAGGCCTCCGCCGCCCGGCCCGCATGGAAAGTAGTCAGAACCTGATGCCCGGTGAGTGAGGCCTGAAAGACGATCTCCGCCGTCCCTCTGTCGCGGATCTCGCCGACCATCAAAACCTCGGGGTCTTGACGCAGCAACGACTTCAGCCCGACTTCGTAGGTGAACCCAGCTGCGGGATTGATCTGCGACTGAGCGACACCGGGAACCAGTGATTCGATCGGATCCTCGAGAGAGCACAAGCTGCGCGGAGTCAGGCTTTGCCTCTGAATCTGTCGCAAGGCCGCATAGAGCGTCGTGGTCTTACCTGCTCCCGCCGGCCCGGTGACCAGCAGAACGCCCTGCGGCTGTGCCAGCCACTCCTGGCAGCGCAGTGTGACATCCGCCGGGAAACTCAGATCCCCCATTTCCAGATACTGCTGCGATCCGGCGAAGAGCCGCACGACCGCCTTCTCCCCATGGACCGTCGGAAATGTGCTGACCCGCATTTCGACGCCGTCAGTGGTGCCACGAATCCGTCCCTCCTGAGGCACATCGGTCCGGTAAGTTAACAGTTCGGCCAGCACCTTCAGCCGTGACACGATATTGGACGCCGCACTAGGGATGCTGGCGATCCGTTGCAACAGTCCATCAATGCGGCAAAAGACTTCCAGCTGTTTTTGACCATTCGGGATCAAATGCAGGTCACTGGCCCGTGACTGCCGCGCGTGCTCCAGCAGCAGTTGCACCACGTCGACGGCAAACTTGTCCGACTTCGGATCGAGGTGAATCAGCCGGTCCAATTGCCGTGTAGGCGATATCGTCACAACAGACCTTAGATGAAGTGTGCACCGAACCGTTGACCAGGCATCGATCGTCCGCTGATGCCCCGATCATACACGCCCCGAAGATACGCCGCGATTTACTCGGATACGGGAGAAAATCACCGGGAAACTAAAATTCGCCAAGCTCACGAGCTTCAGTGTTGCCCCAATATCGCCAACCAAGTCCGCAATGCAGGCGATTGTCCCTCGACAGCTACCTGGCATTGGCAGCTGGGCGCGGGTTCTTCCAGATCGTGATCGGCACAGCGTTCGACTGAGCAGCACCCGGAGTGCTACGTCCGTCGGCGATCAACTTCTCGAAGAGCAGGCTCAGCCGCGTGACCTCTTCGGGATTCTGACTCGCCAGATTCCTCTGCTCGCCAATATCGGTCTCCAGATCATACAGCTGGACCGGTAACGCATCCGGCGGTTCCTCACCCGGTTTCGGATCACTCCATCCACCAGAACCGGGACCGAAGATCAGCTTCCAGCGTCCATCGCGAATCGCAAACTCGCCACGAGCAGAGTGATGGATCACGGCTGGGCGGGCGGGCGCCTCTGGGGTTCCTCGCAACGCCGACAGAAAACTGAAACTATCTTCCCCAGCGGTATCCGGCAGTTTGTAGCCAATGATCTCAGCGCAGGTGGCCATCAGATCACCGAGAAAGATCGTCCGGTCAAATTTCGATCCGGGCGATACAACACCTTTCCAGCGAGCAATGAACGGAATGCGGTGGCCACCTTCGTAGATATCTGCTTTGGCACCGCGGAAGTGATAGCTGGGGTGATGCCCCTTCCGAATCATTTCCGCGATGCCTGCATACGGGGCACAGCCATTGTCGCTAGTGACAATCACTAGAGTGTTCTCAGCGAGCCCGTTTCGATCGATCGCGTCGATGATCCGTCCAATGGATTCGTCGGTCTGCATGACAAAATCGGCGTAGGGGTTCAACCCGCTTTTGCCTCGCCATTCGGGAGTGGCGACGACCGGAGTATGCGGCGATGCCAGTGGCAGGTAGAGGAAGAATGGCTGTTTCTGTTCTTTGCTGGCAATGGCCCGCGCATCGATCGTCGAGATGGCCCTCTCGGTGAGTCGTGGCAGCACATCGATCGCCTCAAACCCAGGAGCTGCGGGTCCTTTACGCGTGGTGTTCTTCGCGATCCCCAGCACCATCTCAAAGGACCGATCCTCGGTGGGCAGGGCGGTCACATGGTCGTTCTCGATGAATGTGTACGGCACCATGTCGAGCGATGCACTGATGCCAAAGTAATGGTCGAAACCGACGGCGTTGGGGCCGTTCGCAATTGGTTGAGCGTAGTCGACGTTGCGGTTCTGTTCGAGCGGCTCGATGCCGAGTTCTGTCACCTGCTTACCCGGCAGCTTGACCCAGTCCATCCCCAGATGCCATTTCCCGATACAGGCCGTGTGGTACCCGGCATCTTTCAGCATCTGGGCAACGGTCAATCGCCCTGGCTCAATCAGACGCGGACTCAAGCCGCCTAACACACCGCTCTGCAGCTTGGACCGCCACGAGTATCGGCCCGTCATCACACCGTAGCGAGTCGGCGAGCAGACAGCTGACCCGCTGTGTGCATCAGTGAAAACCATGCCCTCTGCCGCCAACCGGTCGAAGCGTGGCGTGGGGATCTTTCCGGCGGGATTCAGGCACTTCACATCCCCATACCCGAGATCGTCACACAGGATGAAAATGACGTTCGGGCGAGAGACCTCGCCCGGGTCGGCAGCCATCAGGAGAGAGCTGCTGAACAATAGCAACGCACCGACCAGGAGCAGCAACACGCGTTTCATCATCGTCTCGATCGACTGGTCGGTGGACATCCCAAGCGGAATCCCAGCTGTGGGGACGGTGAACTATTTCTGCCCGAGGGCAGCTGTCTTCACTCCCATCGGCAAGACCTTCGATCCACTGGTTGGCTGACGGGAGAGCAGCTCGCTCAGCTGGAACTGATAATAAGACCGATTGGCCGCAGGAGTCTTGTCCGCTCCGGCGTTCGCCACCCAGAATCGCGTCGACTTGGGCTCGAAGAGGGCGTTGTGCAGGTTGGACTTCATCGCCACGGGGCGGTCCATCAGTTCGAGAGCAGTCTCGACGGTGAACTTGCCGTAACCCGCCTTTGCCCGAGAGACGAGTTCGTCGTATCGGTCACCGGCTGACAAGAGCGAGCAGTCCTTCACAGGCTTCGGCAGCAGATCATGTCCAGCCCCTGGCTTGATCACATTCATGACATCCCAGCTGGCTTCCATCCCAACTGCCTCATTCGTCTTGGCATCTGAGACGACGTAGTAGTACTCACAGGTCCGCGGGTTATCGCGGAAAATCGACAGCACGTCTTCTAACGTATGTCCGCGTTCCAGACTCTCTCGTACGAGGAAAGCCATCGGGACTCCCTGCCAGTGCCCCAGCCCCTTGCCACCCATTTCGCCGATGGCGACGTGTTCCGCATTCATTCCGGTCACCGAACCCACGAAACCGGCGTACGAGACATTCACGAACGGAATGCTCCCCTCTGGTTCAGCCACGATAATGACGGCGTGTTCCTGAAGCCCCCAATCGATGGCGTAATCGAGGACTCGTCCGTGGTAGAGCGTTCCGTCCTTGGTCGCCTCGCCCATGATCGCGAACCCGCTGCAGTGAAACAGCTCGGGGATGAAGTTAGCCATCTGGGCCTCTTCGAGGGAGAGCCCTGAACCTGCCGCGAGACCAGCGATTTCTTCGTGATACTTCTTCGGAACGAACTTGTCCTGGATCGCGATAATCGACTTGATGGCGTCTCTTGGCCGCATCGAAACCGGGCCGATCTTGACGAGCTCTTTCCCCGCCTCAACGTTCACGATGCGTCCCATGTTCTTCTGGACGCTCTCCTTGAGCAGGGCACCATGCTGGTACCCCATTTCATAGGGACTCCCCTTGAGGTGCAGTACCGGATATCCGTTGATCTCTTCCAGCCATCCGTCGCCGCAACGGACAATCGTCCTGGCATCGGTTGTGCCCGAGATGATTCGCTGAGAAATCGGTGCCACCGCCGGACGCTCTTCGGCCCATACTCCGATGACAGATGCCTGGCCTACGACCCCGCAGAAAAGACCGAGAATGATTCGACGCATAATCAAGCACTCCGAGACCGAATGGCTCAATGAACGGGAACACCGCTTCTTGAAATACCCGAGTCAAGGTAACAGAGTTTCAGCCAGATCGGAAAGGGAAGTTCCCTCACCGCGGCAAATCATTCGCCACGCCGTCCACTTGCTTCACCGCCGTTGTGCACACAGTCACTCGATTCTCCACACCGCTAAAACCCAAACGCCTTGAACGCATCAGTCAGGCTCTGCCGCTGAACCAGCTTGACCACTAGTTCAGCTGTCGCGGGCGAGAGATGGAGTCCCGAGCGAAAATGACCAGTCGCGACGATCAGGTTGTCCTGTCCAGGAACCCGACCGATGAAGGGCCGGTTCCGCACAGCACACGGCCTGAGTCCTGCCCAGCAGTATTCAATCTCGGCGGTTCGCAGGGCAGGACAGATGGCACTGCCGAACTCCATCAGCCCTGCGATCGCTTCGTCAGTGTTCTGTTTCTCGTATCCGGCCAACTCCTCGGTCGCACCAATCAGAATCCGTCCGTCCAGCCGCGGAACGATGTACCGCTTCTCGCGTTCAATGACATGCGACAACTTGATCGAGGACGGAGCCAGCAACGCGATCTGGCCACGTACAGGGACAATCTCGGTCGCGACACCCACTTGTGACAACAACAGGGGAGACCAGGCGCCAGCAGTGACGATGAACTGTCCCGCAGTGATCTCTTCCGCTGGCGTCACAGCTGCGGTAATGCGTCCCTGGTGCGATGCCCAGCCGGTTACCGGGCAGTTGGGTGAAACCACCACTCCTGCGAGTTCACAGGCTCTCAGCAGGGCCTGCAGGTGCCGGGGATTTCTGACCTGGCACAGATCGGGCAGCAGGAAGCCAGCCTCAGCGCCGGAGAATTCAGGTTCGAGTTCACGAACCGCTGACGGCTCCAGCCACTCGGTCCTGGCGCCAATCGCTGTCCATTGCGATCGATAAATGGCCAGTTCATCCAAGGTACCGATCGCGAGTTCCAGCCCACCACAGCGTTGAAACTGATTATCAAGACCGGTCACCTCGCGCAGCTCCGCAGCCAAGTCAGGCCACAATTCACAAGTCCGAGCCGTCAGCTGGGTGAGCGGATCACTCATCGCACCGGGATAGCCGGGCGGCAGGATACCCGCCCCGGCCCACGACGCTTCACGCCCCGGAGCGGCCTGATCACAGACGCGGACAGAGAACCCGATTTGAGCCAGTCTCCAGGCAGTGGTCAGGCCAATCACGCCCCCACCAATCACCAGACAGTCAACCGCCATGCGACT
>QWOR01000337.1 GCA_003669575.1 Planctomycetota bacterium
GTGGGACCGGCTGATGGGGATTAATCTCGAAGCTCCGATTCACTTGACCCGACGATTGATGCCCGCGCTCATGTCGCGCGAGGGTTCCCACATTGCGAATATGTGCAGCGTCTCGGGGTTGGTCGCGGGAGGGCGGTTCAATGCCTATCACACGACCAAATACGGCCTGGTTGGATTTACTGAAGCGTTGCGGGCGGAGTACGGACGATCAGGGTTGGGCGTAACGGCGATCTGCCCCGGTCCGGTCAAGACGAACCTGTATCGTGACTGCCAGACGGGCCGGGGAAACCGGGCTCCCGAACCACCAGGCTGGCTGTGCGCTTCGCCCGAACGGGTGGCCAAGCTGACGCTCCGGGCGATTCGCTGGAACCGCCGGATGGTGCTCATCACCCCGCTGGCCCATCTGCTGTTCAATATGAAACGCTTCGCCCCCTGGCTGATCGACGCGATGAATCAATTCAGCCGCCGCAGCTTGCCGTTCATCGGGAAAAGATACATCCGTCCGCGGCCATCTCTGGAAGAATTACTCGCTCAATCGCAGCAGGCCATGCCGACTGATGTATCAACAACTGCGACAACTCCCGCCAAGCGAGCGGCGTAGCTGCAACGGGGACTGGTTTATTCGCAGCTGCACCTCTGATCCAATGCCGAAATCCGTGTAATCCATTTAATCTGTGGATTCTCAGCTCTTCGTTACGTGCCGATGGAGCAGCATCGATCGCGTGGGGGTGAGGGGAAGAATAGTCCACAGATTAAGAGGATTACATAGATTAAGACTGGAGGCGTCGTCGTTTAAGGGCAAGGCGATATTGGTTGCAGATTCAATCGGATTTCACTCGGATGCGCGGCGGAGCAGGACCCAGAATACGCCCAGCATGACACTGAAGATCGTGATGGCAAAGTATCCCGAACGGTAGAAGAGGTGGCGTAAGTCTTCCATGGGTTTCAGAGCAATGTCACGTCGCTCCTGAACGATGGCGATCCATTTTGAGTCCTCTACCGGGTATGAGGCTGCCAGCCATTCGCCATCAAAGCGGGGATCGAGTTTCGCAATCGGGTCAATATAGGTCGCCGTGCTGCGTTCCTGAAGCAGATGCTGGGACTGTTCCGTGGAGATCCGGATTCTCGGTTCCTTGGATTTCGATCCTCTCTCCATGTGGCTCTTCATGTTGGCCGGGTTCATCCAGTTGTGATCGAGCAGGAACAGCGAGTCGTCCTCGGAATCGATCTGGGCCAGCGCCAGAAATCGCTGATCGGCCCCAGTGGCATCGTCGTGCAGTGGCTTCTCCCAGCGATCGAGCAAATCCGGCAGATGGAGTGATCGCCCCAGGACGCCGATGACCTCGGTCTTTTCCTCATTCCAGACGGGGACGGCGATCGCGATGGCATACTGTCCGGTGGCTTCGCTGGTGTAGGCCGCTGATACCCCTGGGGTCTTTCGCGGCGAGATGCTCCCCTTGGGGATCGGGTCGACGATGTCCTTTCCCTTGCCGTGAAAGTAATCGCGACGATTGAAGAACTTTCCGATCGTCGATTCCTTGAGATCTTCTGACACAGGATTTCGGAAGATCTGACGCCCCTCAACATCGGTCAGGAACCAGCTGCGGTCGGGGTGGCGATCGCCATCGCCTTCTTTGGCCTGGTTCAGTTTCCGATAACTGTCGGCAAGTTCGGGGGGACCAGCTGTGCCTCGGCAGAGATCCCTCAACTGCTCGGCGTTGAGATCCTTTGAGCCAGCGATGATTTTCTGGACATGCGAGGAACGGGCTTCGGATTCGAGTTCTTCGGTACGAGTGACGATCTCCTGATGAATACTGAGGGCCAGGATGCGGGCGCTGGTGCTGTCGCCGGCCAAAGCACGCGACGCCAGGTTATCTTCAGCCGATTGCACCACTCGCGGGACAGCTGATTCTGCGATCCAGAACATGGCTGCCAGGAAAAGGAGCGGCCCCAGCAGAGCCAGAATCAACAGCGGCCTTCGTGACTTGGCCCGATCTCGCTGGTCGAGCAGGTCGAGTACGATCTGGGCGTTCGCGAGACGTAACTGGGGATCTCGCTCCAGACAGCTGTCAACGATCTCGGCCAGACGCTGGTCGACGCCTGAGACCGATCGATGTGACACGGGGCGAGGACTCTCCTCAAGCAGGCGGCGGTAGGCTGCCAGACGTTCTTCGGTTGTCGTGGCTCGCTGCAGCGTTTGCTCACTGCCCACGTTCCGACGTGGAGCGGTCCCGGTCAGCATCTGATAGAGCAGGGCCCCGAGTGCATAGACATCCCACCGGGCGTCGGGGATGCCATCCAACACTGCTTGTTCGGGGGCCATGTAAAACAACGTACCCAGTGATGGAGTGCGCTCGGTCGACAGTCGGGACTGGCCAAAGTCGCACAGCCGGGCATCGCCACTGGCATCGAAGAGCACGTTGGCGGGTTTCAGGTCACAGTGTAACACGCCGCTGCCGTGGGCATGGACGAGGGCCTGAGCCATCGCACGTGTGATACGGACGGCATCTTCGACGGGCAGACTTCCTTGTTCGAGTTTCTGGGCCAGCGAGCCGTTCTCCAGGTACTCCATCACGAAGTACGGCGGGTCGTGGTCCCACGCCACATCAATCAGACGCACGATATTGCGTGACGTGTAGAGTACCGCCAGCTTCTCGACTTCGCGGCTGAGGAGCGACCAGTCGACCCCGCGGCCACGGGCGTAAAATTTGATCGCTACCTTTTTTCCAGTGCGGACTTCGCGGGCCAGCCACACTGAACCGTAGGAACCTTCTCCGAGACACTGCTCGATCTGGTAGCCGGGGATGGCCCCCGGTGTCTGCAATGTGCGGAGGGAGAGCCCCTGCGAGACCTCGCGCGAACTCGCATCCTGAACCTCGGTGTCCTCACCTGATGGGGGCAGGTCGATGTTCTTGGCCGTTTCAGACACACACACTCCCTTGTCAGCTCTCAATGCTCCCGCGGCAGAATTGTCGCCACAGAGACTGTTAGTGTCGAGGGCTCGGGCTGATTGATTGGCCGATTGCGGGCCATTCGCTGTTCTCGTGGGACTCGATAGAATGGCTGATTCGTACCGGCTAATGCCCCGTATCCACGACACTCATTCCCGTTGATTTGCACAAGGCTCTCATCCGATGGCTCCCCCCACTTCCACCTATGACTATGACGTGGTCGTCATTGGAGCGGGACATGCCGGGATTGAGGCGGCTCTGGCTGCAGCGAGAATGGGCTGCCGGACAGCCTTGTTGACGATGAGTGTCGACATGGTCGGGGCGATGAGCTGTAACCCGGCGATCGGCGGTGTGGCGAAGGGACAGATCGTCCGCGAGATCGACGCTCTCGGCGGGGAGATGGGCCGCTGCATTGATGCGACCGGCATCCAGTTTCGCATGCTGAATCAGGGCAAGGGGGCCGCCATGCACAGCCCCCGGGCTCAGGCCGACAAGAAAGCCTATCAGTTCCTGATGAAGCATGTCGTCGAGTCGACACCGGGGCTGTCACTCCGTCAGGAAATGGTTGAAGGGCTCGAGATCGACGAGGGAAATCCGGGCGATGGCCCCGAGGCCCGTCCATCCATTACTGGCGTTCGAGTACGCGGTGGGGCGCTCTACCGGGCGCAAGCGGTGGTGGTGACCACGGGAACATTTCTTCAGGCCATCATGCATACCGGCGAGGCAAAGACCGCCGGGGGACGTGCCGGTGAGGGGACGACGGGGACACTGTCGGACGACTTGCGGCGGTTGGGTTTTGATTTGCAGCGTTTCAAGACGGGGACGCCCTGCCGCTTGAATGGTCGCACGATCGACTTCAGTGAGCTCTCTGAACAGCCGGGGGATGACAACCCGGTGCCATTCTCGTTCATGACGACCTCGCTGCCACTGCCGCAGATGCCGTGCTGGCTGACCGAGACGAACTCCGATGTGCATGAGCTGATTCGCGCCAATCTGCATCGCGCTCCCATGTACAGCGGGCAGATTCAATCGACCGGTCCGCGATATTGTCCGAGTATCGAGGACAAGGTTGTGCGGTTTGCCGAGAAGTCCTCGCACCAGATCTTTCTGGAACCGGAAGGTCGACACACACACGAGTTCTACTGCAACGGGATCTCCACCAGCCTGCCGCGTGATGTTCAGGATGTGCTGGTCCGGTCGATCAAGGGGCTCGAACGTGCCGAGATCATGCGCTATGGGTACGCAGTCGAATACGACTTCGCCCCACCGACTCAGCTGAGTCCCACGCTTGAGACTAAGCGAGTTGCCGGTCTGTACTTCGCAGGACAGATCAACGGCACCACCGGGTATGAAGAAGCTGCGGGGCAGGGGCTGCTGGCCGGAGCTAATGCTGCTCTTAAGTTGAAGGGCGCGGAGCCTCTGATCCTCGACCGCAGCCAGGCTTACCTGGGGGTGCTGGTTGACGATCTGGTCACGAAGGGGGTTGATGAACCGTACCGGATGTTTACGTCACGGGCGGAGTTTCGGTTATTACTGCGGCATGACAACGCCGATCGGCGGCTGACTCCCATCGGCGAACGCATTGGACTGGCGAGCGCGGAGCGTTGTCAGCAGCATGCGGACTATGAGGCCGAACTCGCGCGGGGATTGGCCGCACTGACGAAGAATCGACATCAGGGGCAAACCCTCGAAGAGTGGTTGCGCCGACCTGAAATGACGATCGATGCCGTTCGCAGCCTCTCTCCACAGCTGGTCGAGATGTCGCTGTCGCCTCGGGCCTGGGAGCAGATCCAGATCGAAGTGAAGTATGCTGGCTACATTAATCGCCAGCAGAGCGAGGTCAGCCGACAGGGCAAGATTCAGGCGGTTCGTATTCCGGAAACATTCGACTTCCGGGCGGCACCCCAGTTGCGATTTGAAGCCCGTGAGAAGTTCTCCAAGGTTCGCCCGCGAGATTTAGGCCAGGCGAGCCGAATCAGTGGGATTACCCCAGCTGATCTGGCGGTTCTGTTGATGTACATCAAGGACCCGGAGCGTCTGAAACCGGAATGAAAGCGGAACGTACGACACCGATTCGACTGACAGAATCGGAACAGTCCACTTCGAGCCCACACAATGGGTTGGCTTGATGCGGGTTGTGACGAACGTTTCGCGAGAAACAGCGGTCTCAAGCATGGGGCTAGGTGGAAATCTGCCCTCTGTTGGCTTAGGATTTCTTCACATTGCCCCATTGGATTCCCCACGGGCCACAGAGGGAAGACGAAGGGATTTCAAGAGAGGGTGCCCCATGGCGTTGTTGATTGTCCGGTTGCTTTATGCCTTCGTGTGCATTGGAGCGACCGCAGCATTCTGCTTTAGCGAGAGCAGCGCTGCCCCTCAAGTCGTCTCGGCTCATCAGGTTCCGGCCTTCTTTGTCATTACGACACTCGCTCTTTCCATCCTGGTGGTTGACGTACTTCTCCCTCGCAAGAGAGTCGAAGTCATCTCGGTCATCTACTTTGGGTTGTTGATCGGGATCCTGCTGGCTCACCTGTTGAATCTGGCACTCGGTCCAATGTTTTCCAGCCTGGGCTCAGACGGCAAGAACTTTCAGGCCGGCATCACGATGCTGACCCTGCTGATGCTGCCATACCTGTGCATCACCTTCATGATGCAGACGAAGGACCAGTTCCGCTTTGTGATTCCCTATGTGGAGTTCCAGCGTGAATTGAAGGGGGGCCGTCCCATGGTTCTCGACAGCAGCGCACTGATTGATGGTCGAATCTCAGACATCATTGAAACTCACGTGGTCGATGCGCAGCTGATCGTCCCGCAGTACATCCTGCAGGAGATTCAGGACATCGCCGATAGCCATGACAAGGTCCGGCGCACCCGTGGACGTCGCGGTCTGGACATTCTCAAGAAGCTGCAGCAGGATCCTAAGGTCGAAGTGAAGGTCGTCGAGACCGACTCCGGCAAGGGAAAGTCGGTTGATCAGCGGCTGATTGAGACCTGCAAGTCGTTCAATGGTCGACTGGTGACCAACGATTTGAACCTGAACAAGCTGGCGTCGATTCAGGGGATTCAGGTCATCAATCTGAACGATGTGGCCAATGCGTTGAAGCCGCGATTCATTCCCGGTGAAGCCGTGCGAATCCGGGTGATTAAAGAAGGCGAAGGTTACAATCAGGGCGTCGGATATCTCGACGACGGAACAATGGTCGTTGTCGAAGCCGGCTCGAAAGAGGTCGGCAACGATGTCGACACTGTGGTGACGAGCGTCCTTCAGAATAGTGCGGGCCGCATGTTGTTCTGTCGACTGGCGGACGCGAAGTGAGTGTCGATGGCGACCGGTTGAATCGCGGCTGTGATGTCGCGATAGAGACATTGCTCGCCCAGCGAACGCCCGCCGGTTATTGGGTGGGTGAGCTGTCAACCTCTGCCCTCTCGACCGCGACTGCGGTGATGGCACTGCTGCAAGTGGCCAAAGCAAAAGCGTCGGGATCAGACGTGATTGCCGTTCGGTCCCATAGCATTCACTCATTGCCGAACCTGATCGAGCGCGGTGTCGCGTGGCTGATCGCCAATCAGAATACCGATGGGGGCTGGGGCGATACATCCAAGAGCTTTAGTAATATCTCAACGACGATGCTGTGTCACGCCATGCTCATTGCCACGCGAAACGCGTCTGCGGCCGTTCCGATGGCACTCTCCGCGGAGCAGTGTTCAGCGCGTGATCAGTCGATCAGCCGAGCTGCGACATACATCGATCAAGAGGGTGGCATTCCCGCCCTCATCAAACGGTACGGCAAGGACAAGACTTTTTCGGTCCCGATCCTCACGCATTGTGCCCTCGCCGGGCTGGTCCCGTGGAGTCAGGTGCCCCGACTGCCGTTTGAACTCTCGTGCATTCCGGCCAGCTGGTACGCGATGGCGAAGTTTCCTGTCGTGAGTTACGCCCTTCCGGCACTCATCGCGATCGGGCAGGTGCGTCACCATCACGGGAAAACATGGAACCCGATCACGCGTCTGATTCGCTGGCTGGCTCGGGATCGCAGTCTGGCCGTGCTGCAAAAGATCCAGCCGATCAACGGCGGGTTTCTCGAAGCCGCTCCTCTCACCAGCTTTGTCAGTATGAGTCTGGCAGGGATGGGGCTGGCCGATCATCCGGTGGTCGTGCGTGCGATCGACTTTCTTATTCAGTCGGTACGGCCCGATGGTAGCTGGCCGATTGATACGAACCTCACCACCTGGGCCACGACTCTGGCGGTCAATGCTCTGGAGAATGACTTGCCGGAGGCCGGACGAACTCCGATTCTCGGGTGGTTGCTCGATCAGCAATACAAGAAGGTTCACCCCTATACGAATGCTGCGCCCGGTGGATGGGCCTGGACCGATCTCCCCGGCGGCGTTCCCGATGCCGATGATACGCCAGGGGCGATTCTGGCCGTGAGCCAACTGGCGAATCTCGATGCGGTTCACGCGGATGAGCCTGCGGGAGTGGCGGGCAATCAACGCCAGCGCGAGGCGGCTCATCGCGAGGATTGCGAACTTGCCATCGACAATGGCCTGTACTGGTTACTCGGGCTGCAGAACCGGGACGGTGGATTCCCGACCTTCTGTCGTGGTTGGGGAACGCTCCCTTTTGATCGCAGTTCCCCTGACATCACAGCTCACTCGTTGCGAGCCTTGCACGTCTGGCTTCGGCGGCATCCGCTCCCCGAATTTGATATCGATCAACCCATTGAAGACAACACGGTCGATGTGGGTGTCTTTGGTCGCATTCATCAGGGAGTGGAACAGGGGTTCGCATATCTCGAACGCGTGCAACGTCCGAACGGTTCGTGGCTCCCACTCTGGTTCGGGAATCAGCATGTCCCGAACGACGAGAATCCGGTCTATGGCACATCACGCGTGCTGAGGGCCTTTCGCGACTGCCAGCGTTGGAACGACCAGGCACGCCGGGGGGCGGAATGGTTGCGTTCGGTCCAGAATGTTGATGGCGGCTGGGGCGGGGATCGCGGGGCACCCTCAACCGTGGAGGAGACCGCTCTGGCTCTTGATGCTTTGCTGGAAGACGTCCAGAACGCCACTGATCCCGTCTGGCGCGGTGTCGAATGGTTGCTAAGTCGTGTCGAGGACGGGACATGGACCAATCCCTCCCCGATTGGGTTCTACTTCGCGAAACTGTGGTATTTTGAAGCCATTTACCCGCTCGTCTGGACCGTGGGGGCACTGCGCAAGGCTCGCAAACGATTCGCCCAACTCGATTTGCTGTGATTCGGTTGAAGTTCACCCTGAAGTTCGCCACAATGCAGGGCTCGGCATTCCGCGATGTGCGGTCGCTGTCCCCTGAGCCGGTTTTCTCCCTCGCTACGAGCCGGAGCAGACCTTGATCGAAGGATCAATCCATGGCCGTCAATAACAACCCGATGAACAAGACCGATGTCCGCAAGCTTCGCAAGAAGCGTCAGCGTCTGAAGAAGAAGCTGAAGTGCCGGTTTGCTCCAGACGGCGTCATTCCACGTCCCGTCTATGTGGACTACAAGGACGTGCGTCTGCTCAAGGGATTGGTTGACCGGGAAGGTCGTATTCAGCCACGTCGCCGCAGCGGCACCTCCGCCATTTTCCAACGGGCTGTCCGTGAAGCTGTCATGCGTGCACGCTTCATCGGCTTGCTCCCCTATGTCGCTGATGAATAAGTGATACGAGCCGGTTCTGTGAGTGACTCAATCGTCACGGAACAAGATGCTCCAACGAACAACTCAGGCACGATCAGCCCTTTGCTGGTCGTGCCTGTTTCATTGGAGCCGTCTAGAATGAATAGGATCTGATATCCACACCCGCCCCTTTGGTCGAACCGATGAGCTCCCTTCTGGAAACACTCAAACGTAATGTCGCCGCTGTGCATGAAAGCATGGCCGAAGCGTGCCGTGTTGCTGGACGGTCTCCCGGCAGTGTCCAGCTGATCGCTGTGACCAAGTACGCCCCGATCGAATGGATCGAGGGGCTGATCTCGCTGGGACTCGATCAGTTTGGCGAGAACCGCCCTCAACAGCTGATTGAACGTCAAGCTCGCTGGCCACAGGTTCAGTGGCATCTGATCGGCCATCTGCAGCGGAACAAAGCGAAGAGTGTTCTCAGCGCGACGGTACTCATTCACTCGGTCGACTCTTTGAGGCTGGCGGAGCGTCTGTCCGAAACAGCGACCGGGCGAGTCCCGATACTGTGCGAAGTGAATGTCTCTGGAGAGGAGTCGAAAGACGGATTTCCACGAGAAGAGTTGTTGTCGGTCTGGGATCGATTGACCGGACTTCCCGGCATTGAGGTGCGAGGGCTGATGACGATGGCTCCTTTCAGTGATGATCCTGAGGCTGCGCGTCCCGTCTTTACTCACCTCCGGGAACTGCGTGATGTGTTGCGGGCCAGGGCAGAGGGGCGGCTCGCGCTGCCGGAGCTCTCCATGGGGATGAGCGGCGACTACGAAGTCGCAATTCAGGAGGGGGCCACGCTGATTCGTGTGGGCAGCCGGTTATTCGAGGGCTTGGAGTGAAATGTCTCGACGCGGCCAGCCAGGTGGTTACTCACCGACAGCTCGACGCACCTGAACTCCAATGGCGATCTGCAGGCTCAGGCAGGTAAATATCGAAACGTAGATCAATGGAGCCCAGAACTCCGGCCCGTCCGATGAACTATTCCACGTGGTGACCGTTGTGGACCCCAGCAGTGATAACCGGACAGCATTTAACACCGGCAAGACGAAGATCGCTCCCAGAATGAGGGTGGCCAACGCCCAGGCAAC
>QWOR01000214.1 GCA_003669575.1 Planctomycetota bacterium
GTACATGTTCCTCATTTACAGTCCGGAGAACGCCTGGACGCCCGAAGAGTGGAAGCAGTGCGTCGAGACTTCGCTCGGCGTCTGTCAGGAACTGGCAGAGAAAGGCCAGCTGCTCTCCGCAGCGCCACTGCATCCGGTCGCGACAGCCGCGACAGTTCGAGTTCGCGACAGCCGACCGCTCATCACTGCGGGGCCGTTTGCGGAAACGACGGAGCAACTTGGTGGGTACTATCTGATCGATGTCGAGAACCTCGATGAGGCGATCTCCATCGCCAGCCGGCTGCCTCCCGCGAAGAAGGGGACCGTCGAGATCCGCCCGCTGTTCAAACTTTCCGGGTTACCCGCCGAGAAACTGACAGCTGCTCCCTCCGATCAAGTCCCGCCACTGAAGAGGTTCATGTTCCTGTGTTACGACGATGAGGAGTTCTGGCGCACGGCCGGGCCGGACGCTCACCAGTCGGCCATGCAGGAGGCTGTGGAGCTGACGAAGGAGCTTGATGTCCGGGGACAGTACCTGAGTGCCTCTCCGCTGCATCCGATCGCCACGGCCACCAGTGTCCGAGTTCGAAACGGACAGCGTCTGGTGACCGATGGTCCGTTTGCCGAGACTCGCGAAGTTCTCGGAGGCTACTACCTGATACTGGCTCGTGACCAGGCCGAAGCCCTGCAATACGCCACGCGTCATTCCGGCGCCCGCGTCGGAGCGGTCGAAGTCCGCGAGGTCTTTGATGTCTCGACGCTTCCAGCCTGAAACGAACCAATCCGAAGCTTCCGCGAGGGCGAGTCGCCTACCGATTTCGCCCTGTGGCTTGCCTTCCTTCCAAACTCCCGAGGATTCCTTCATGTCCAAGACTGAGATTACTCCGTACCTCTTCTACTCCGGTCGCTGCGAAGAAGCTCTCGACTTCTACCGTGAGAAGCTGGGGGCCCAGATCGAAATGACCATGAGGTATAGCGAAAGTCCCGAACCCACTCCGCCAGGGATGCTTCAGCCGGGCTTCGAGAACAAGATCATGCACTCGTCGTTCACCATCAGCGGTGCCCGGGTCATGGCTTCGGATGGATGCGACAGCAAATCTAATTTCGACGGATTTCAGCTCGCTCTGTCAGTGGCCACTGAAGCGGAGGCTCAACAGGCATTTAACGCTCTGTCGGAGGGCGGTACGGTCCAGATGCCCCTGACTAAAACCTTCTGGTCACCCTGTTTTGGCATGGTCACCGACAAGTTTAACGTTTGCTGGATGGTGATGGTCCCGGGGCCGATGTAAGGGGAGAGGAGGACACTGACCACTCCGTTCGGGATTAATTCTCTCGATCAACACGTCACCTCCCGTCCCCCGGAACCGACCGGTAACGGGTGCAATCGCTGCAGAAGCTCGTTACAGTGAATGTTTCGTGTGGAAAGCAAACCCCGACGGGTTGGGGAAGTCTTGGCCTGCACGGGACTTGTGGAGACGCTGGGCGTGAATGACCTGAAGCGAGTGTCCGGAGTGGCGGTGGCCTTGATTGTCCTCCTCCGTCTGTCGATCGGCTGGCAGTTCCTCTACGAAGGGCTATGGAAGTATGACATGGCCGACAGTGCCACGCCCTGGTCAGCTGAGGGGTATCTCAAGGCTGCACAAGGTCCGTTCCGCGACCGATTCCGTGCGATGGCCGGTGACCCGGATGATTTGAGCTGGCTCGACTTCGACCAGATGACGCAGCGATGGACCAACTGGCGGCAGCGGTTCAACACCCATTTCAAGCTCGACGAGGCCCAGCAGAAACAGCTGGCCTCGATGATCGATCCCCCGAAGTCTGCGACCGCGATCACCCTGGCGGCACTTCCGGCCTCAGTTGATCCGTCCAAGTTCCCCGTCGACTCCGCCACCAAGAAGCCGGTCATTACTTATGACGCGGAGAAGAAACAGCTGGTCGTCCCGGGACAGCTGCTGCCCCAGGAAGTTGCGTCCCTCAAGGGGATGGTCAATGTCCTAGATCTGGGTGATAACGTCTTTGGTGTTCGCGGTGACAATGACGAACCAAAGCGGGAGAACGACGCCCTCGTCCCACCCGATGTGACTGAGCTGGCGTTCTACAAAGCCGTCGTTGCGGCTGAGAAACGGGCCAACACACTCAGCTATACGCAGCGGCTGACGGCTTTGCTGAAGGCGGACCCCGATCGAGTCGGCGTTGAATGGACTGCCACCCCCAAGCCGGAACTCATCATGGGGACTCGCAAGTCGGGAGATGAGACCGTCGACAACGTGCGTTACGGCGAAATCCAGGTCTACAAAGACTTGATCAACGAATACGAAACCGCACTCCACAAGGCCAAAGTTGACTACCAGTTGGAGCACGTGGAACGCATCGGAAAGAAGTTGGCTGCCAAACGCACGGAAGTCGTTGGTCCGGTCAAGGCCCTCGACGCCCAGTTGCAGGAAGCCGCCCGCAAGCTCTTGAAACCGGAACAGATCGCTCTGGGAGCGCTGCCCCCCGAGCACACTGCCGGATACCGGGCCAGCCAGCAGGCGATGTGGGGCCTGCTGATTCTGGGGACGCTCCTGCTCATTGGCCTCGGCACGCGTCTGGCTGCGGTCGGCGGGGCGGTTATGCTGATGAGCTTCTATCTGGTGGTGCCGCCGTGGCCGGGTGTTATTCAGCCGCCCGGACCGGAACACTCCTTCATCATCAACAAAAATCTCATCGAGGCGATTGCGCTCATCGGTATCGCGGCGATGCCGACCGGGACCTGGTTTGGTCTGGATGGCCTCATCCGTAAGGTCTTCAAACGCGGGGCCGCGGAATAGCACCGACCGGGAAGTTGCCACAACCAGCGTCGCTCTGCTGTGGAGACGGAATTTCCACTATACTCAGCTGACTCGCCTCGCATTGACCAGACGCCACCCTGTGGCATCCACCACGGACGGAAGGATCCTCGAACATGCCACTGTACGAGATCGAAACCGACGGACACATCATGATTGGCTGGGCCGACTCCGTTGAAGCGGCACGCGGCTTGTCCAAGGAGCATTACCCTGAGGACGAGATCCTGCGGGTGAGCAAACGCCCCCGTGATCTGTGGGTGATCTCGAAGCGGCTGTTGGGACTGGAAACTGATGATTCGCTGCCTTGCGACATTGCCCGCGAGTGCCTGTCGCAGGCCGCCGGGGACAAGGTGCAAGCGATTCAGCTGTACGCCGAGAAAATGGGCGTGGAGTTGCAGGAGGCCCAGAAAGCCATCGAGACGAACATGTCGCTCGGCTGGTAGGGCCTTGGAATCGCCGGGGCTCCACGATCTGGATCGCTGATCTCCGACGACTGATGACTTCTGTCCTTCTTTGAGGCCCTTCACTTGTCGACTGGCCCCTTGAACACCGAAGTTCCCAGTGTCGCTCCGGCCGCCGGCGTTTCAATCGTTGGTCGGCTCTTCGCGATCACGGTGCTGGCGACCCTCTTCTTCGGTTTCTCGCTGGCCCGTTCGTCGATTCCCGGGGTGAATGAGTCGCACTATCTCTGCAAGGCCCGCCATTTCTGGCAGCCCGAGTGGTGCCGGGGCGATCTCTTTCTGGAGTCGGCCAATCCGCACGGCGTCTTTTACGTCGTCTTCGGCTGGCTGACGACAAAATTGTCACTGGCTCATGCAGCTCTCGTGATTCGAGCTGGCCAATCGCTGCTGGTCGCGTGGGGCTGGCTGGCCCTTGGGCGTCGCTGCCTGGGGGACACGCGCCAAGCCATCATGGCCGCAGTGCTGTTTCTGCTGCTGCAGGCGACAGGAACATGGTCTGGAGAGTGGTTGATCGGGGGGGCCGAGTCGAAGGTCTGGGCCTACGGGTTTCTCTTTCTGGCCGCAGCCTGGGGACTGGATCGACGCTGGTTGCTCGCGGCGGTGAGTGGTGGTCTCGCCGTCAGTATGCATCCCGTGGTTGGCTGCTGGGGTGTCGTGATCGCGATCCTGGCTGGGGTGTTGCACCGAGCGACGAGATCCTCCGCTGCCGACCATGAACTTCCCTCAGCTTCGTCCCCGGCTCCGCGGACAACGCTTCCCGTCATACTACTGGCGCTCGGGTTATTTGCGCTGGCCTCGACGCCCGGAATGATCTTTGCGATTCGTTCGCTGGCGTCTCCGGGGCCGGAAGTGGCCAGCGAGGCTGACTACCTGCAGGTGGGAGTGCGTCTGTCGCATCATCTCGATCCACTGACTTTTTCGGTCAGGGCCTGGAGAGATTACGTACTGTTGTTGATGGTGTTTCTCCTGGTGCGTACGCGGTTGATTTCGCGGGCTCCTGCTCAGGCATGGCTCGAACGCTGGATGGTGGCTGCTGTGCTGATCGCGCTGGCAG
Source organism: Planctomycetota bacterium (assembly GCA_003669575.1). Classification (GTDB taxonomy): domain Bacteria; phylum Planctomycetota; class Planctomycetia; order Planctomycetales; family Planctomycetaceae; genus TH-plancto1. Next base: position 4,323 of record QWOR01000214.1, read on the forward strand.
GAGTCGCGATTGCCTGGGGACCGCGACCGCTCAATCAGCTCCCGTGGTGGCAGCTGCGGGTCAAGCTCCTCAAGCTCTATCCGTTTCGACTAGCGGATATGCTGGTTCCGATTACGGTGGTCTTTACGGTTTCGGCCGGGCTATGGCAGTGGATGTCTCAGAGGCTGACCGCTGGCCAACGTCCGGCGATTCTGACTGCGGTCGTGGGAGTATTGCTGTGGATTGCGTTCCGTGTGCCCGGTCTCGACAAGACTCTTGACCAGCAACCCGTGGCAGTCCAGAAGGACTGGATGTCGGCGTGTGAATGGCTACGAAACCACACGCCGCAGGATGCGGTTCTCTACGCGACGAACGACAACTGGTCACTCCGCTGGTATGCCGAGCGACCCGAGTATTTCCATTTCAAAGACTGTCCACAGGATGCTGCCTCCATCGTCGAGTGGAACCGTCGCAACTGGGTGATTTACAACTGGAAGCTCAAGGTCTTTGCCGACGGTGTCGTGACTCAGCAGGAGCTGTCTCAGTTGCGAGCCGAAACAGGAATCACACATCTCGTCTGTGGCCGTTTTGGCCCGGTGAAGATGGAGCCGGTCTTCCGGACCAGCAACATCGTGATCTACCAGCTCCCAGTCAGCGAATGACAATGTTCAAAGTCGCCACTCGTCAGGCGATGATGTCGGTCACGACATGGCCATGCACATCGGTCAGACGGAAGTCTCTTCCGGCGACGCGATACGTCAGCTTGAGATGATCGAGCCCGAGCAGGTGCAGCATCGTGGCATGCAGGTCGTGCAGGTGGACCTTATTTTCGACGGCGAAGTATCCGTACTCGTCGGTTGCTCCGTAGCGGATGCCCGGCTTCACCCCGCCGCCGGCCAGCCACATCGTGTAGCCCTGCGGGTTGTGGTCGCGGCCATCGTCCCCCTGGGCAACAGGCGTACGGCCAAACTCTCCACCCCAGAGCACCAGTGTCTCTTCGAGTAGTCCCCGAGCCTTGAGGTCGGCCAGCAGGGCGGCAATCGGCTGGTCAACTTCCTTCGCATTCTTGGCGTGATCGGCCCGCAACCCACCGTGCTGGTCCCACTTGTAACTATGCGTACACTGCACGAAACGGACACCCTGTTCGATGAACCGGCGAGCCATCAGGCACTGCCGACCGAAGTTCTTCGTTTCAGGCTGATCGAGGCCATAGGCCTTCTGGGTGGCTTCGGATTCGTCGTTAATTTCCTGTAATTCGGGGGCAGCAGTCTGCAACCGATAGGCAAGTTCGTAGGAGTTGATCCGAGCTTCGAGGACTGAGTCGGGCCCCGCTTCGGTCAGGTTGCGGCGATTCAGCATCTGGGCAAAATCGAGTTCCTGACGCTGCAGCGACAGGTCGAGATGGTCGGCGTTCTCAATGAACGGGATCTTGGCTTTGTCGCTGCTGATTCCCGCATTTCCGATAGCCGTACCCTGAAAATCGGCGGGCAGGAATGAGGACCCCCACGAGGTTGCCCCGCCGTGCGTCAAAGTCGGACAGATCGTGATGAACCCTGGCAGGTTGTGGTTCTCGGTCCCCAGACCGTATGTGATCCAGGCTCCCATGCTGGGACGCACGAACGTGTCGCTGCCCGTGTGCAGCTCCAGCAGCGCGGCTCCGTGGCGCGAGTTCGATCCGTGCATTCCGTTGATAATGCACATGTCATCCACATGCTGGGCGACGTGGGGGAAGAGGTCACTCACCCACGCTCCGCTTTGTCCGTACTGTCGGAACTCCCAGGGAGACTTGAGCAGATTGCCGGTTTGCGAAGAGAAAACTCGCGGCTTGTTGAAGGGCAGCGGCTTGCCGTGGTCCTTCGTCAGCTGGGGCTTGTAGTCGAAGGTGTCGACCTGCGACGGGCCGCCATGCATGAACAGGAAGATGACCTGCTTGGCCTTGGCGGGGAAGTGTGTCGACTTGGGTGTAAGTGGTCCGGAAGTTGGCGAGGCCAGCGCGTACTGTGGAGCGAGAGCAGAGAGAGCCAGCGCGCCAAAGCCGCAGCTCGACAGCTGCAACATGGTGCGGCGGCTGAGCTGCGACCGATTGGCCATGGTCATCCAGTGTTGGGGATTCATGTATCAACTCCGCGTGTACACCATTGAATCGATCAGCGGTGTCCACCTGCCTTCAATTCACGTAGAGAAACTCGTTCGTCGACATCAGAGCCCGGCAGAATGCTTTCCATGCCAATGGACGCAACTGATCGGGCGCTGTGCCACGATCACTCAGCTGCTTCTCATAGCCGGAAATAAACTCCAGAGACGATGCCACTTCACTCGCTTCGGGGGGGCGTGAGTAGAACCGCTCGAACGCCATCGCGATCCGACCAGCATCATCGCCTGACTGTGACAGGAGCGTGCGAGAGAGTGACTCCGACTCGCGCGAGACGAGGTTGCTGTTCATCAGGAACAGGGCCTGTGGTGCCACGGTGGTCCGGTCGCGCTGGCCGCTCATCGCACTGGGGTCACCGAAGTCGAACGCGGTCAGGTAGTCGAAGATCGCACTCCGTACGATCGGCAGATAGATCGTCCGGCGGGGTGAGTTGTAGACCTCGAGATTGATGTTCGCGGTACTGGTCACATAAGCCCGGTTCGTGGTCGGCAGCAAGGTGCCACCGATCGTGGGATCCAAGTCCCCTCCGAGGGCGAGCAGTGAATCGCGGATCGCTTCCGCTTCCAGCCGCCTGCGATTCATTCGCCACAGAAGACGATTCTCTGGGTCGGCCTCCTCTGCGGCTGCATTCCAATGAGTCGATTGCTGCCAGACAGCGGAATTGAGGATCAAGCGGTGCAGGGCCTTGATTGACCAGCCGTTCTGAACGAAGTTCATCGCCAGCCAGTCGAGCAGCTCCGGATGTGTCGGAGCTTCGCCCAGCTTGCCGAAGTTGTCGGGCGAGCGCACAAGTCCATCGCCGAAGTGAGCCTGCCAGACGCGGTTGACCAGTACCCGCGACGTGAGCGGGTGATCGGGACGTGTGAGCCACTCGGCCAGCTGCAGCCGTCCACTCACGTTTTCGGTGATTTCCGGTTCATCGCCTCGCGCCATCACATGCGGCATTCGGCGTTTGACCTCGGAGCCGAGCGTTGTGTGGCTGCCACGCAAATGAACACGCAGGTTCTGAGGCTTACCCTCGGATACCGACATGGCTTCAGGCAGCGAAGGGAGCCCCTTCGTGATCTCCGCCTTCTTGTCTCGCTGGAGCTTCAGCTCGGCTACGACAGCCTCAGAGAAGGTCGTCTCGATCTTGTCACCCGCCTTGAATGGTCCTTCGCTCTCGGTCAGTGCGATGCGGAGAGGTACCAGATCCGGTGATTCTGCTGCTGCCGCCAGATCCTGATAGCGTCGAGCGAGAGCAGCCAGAGAGTCTGGTCGCGGATCGGCCAGGAGACGTTGGGTGAGCGGGGCCTGATCCCCGGCCAGTGAGTCGAACGAGCCTTCGGTGCGATATTTCCACCACACAGCGAAGGGGCCATCGACATTCTTGCGCTGAGCGTTGAGGTACTTGACCCAGCGAGACACGAACAGCGGCTGGAGCGAGGGAGCAGCTGCGTCGATGGGCGGGAGCGGCGAAACGCTTTCCGCCAGAGCCGGGGCCAGACAGAGCTTGTCGATATGCGGGAATGGTCCGGCGTTCTCCAGGCGGATGACATGCTTGCCCGCGGTCATCTCGGTGACGGTTTCCACGAACCATTTCTGCCCATCGGGAGTCCAGCTGCCGGTCGCTTGATTGGCGGAATCGGCTTTCAGAGGCTTCCCGTCCAGCATCAGCATTGTTGGTCGAGCGGCCGCAGCTGCGTAACGGAGATCGAACTGATATGGACCAGGCGTTTTGATCTCGATGTCGTACTCGACGAAGTTCGGTAGCTCTCCACGATTGACGAGGACCCCGATACCGGTGCCGTAAGTGGTCGTGTCCTGCTGCACATTCCCACGGGTGAAGCTTTCCGCTTCGAGCAGAATGTTGTCAGGCTGGCCGACTCGTGCGGTGTCCTCAGCGATTGGTTTCGCGGACTGGAGTGTCTCTTCCATTCGGATCTGGCGGTCGGCAGCCAGCATGTATGCGGCGAGCTGCAATTGCGCCTCATTCGTGACGCGGTCGGTTTCCTCTTTCACTCGATTGTTGATGGTCGACTGCACGGCGTCGGCTTCGGCCTGAATCCGGTTTCGTTCGGCCACCACCGTGGCTGTCGCGACGGGGCGCTCCTGCCAGCGGGCGACGACGTTGAAATTGTCCATCGTCTTCGAGCTTTTGAAGATCCCGGCCAGGGCGTAGTAGTCCTGAGCGGAGATCGGATCGAACTTGTGGTCGTGGCAGCGGGCGCAACCCAAGGTCATTCCCATGATCGCCTTGCCCAGCGTGTCGATCTGTTCATCGATGATGTCCATCTCCATCTTGACCGGGTCATCTTCCGCGAGCATCTTCGACCCGAGAGACAGAAATCCGGTCGAGACAATCCGTCGCAGCTGAACCTCTTCATTGTCAGAGGGGGGCAGGAGATCACCGGCGAGCTGTTCGCGAATGAACTCGTCGTATGGCACATCGCTGTTGAACGCGTTGACCACGTAGTCGCGGTACCTCCAGGCATTCCCATATGCCAGATTCTCGTCCAGCCCGTTGGAGTCGCCGTACCTGGCAACGTCGAGCCAGTGCCGGCCCCAGCGTTCGCCGTAGTGGGGTGATGAGAGCAGGCGGTCAACAACGGATTCAAATGCTTTGGGTGAATCATCGGCCAAGAAGGCGTTCACTTCCTCGGGGGTGGGAGGAATCCCAATCAGCGCCAGCGTGGCCCGACGGATCAGTGTCCGTTTGTCGGCAATAGCATTCGGCGTGAGTTTTGATTCCTCCAGTTTCCTCAGGATGAAGCGATCGACCGGCGTTTGAGCCCAGTGATTCACATCGGCAACAGTCGGGACCGTGACCACTTGCGGTGACCGAAACGCCCAGAAGTTACGATCCTCGTCGGTGGGCATCCGTTCGGCGCCCGTCGGACGGGGTGCTGTGGCGGACGGTTCAGAGTTGGGCCAGTGGGCGCCATCCTGAACCCATTTCGTAAAATCTGCGATGACCGCTTGCGAGAGCTTCTTGTTGAGTGGCATCTGCAGTGTGTCGTCGTGACGGATGGCCGGGATCAGCGTCCCTTCGTTTGGCTTGCCGGGCACGATGGCCGGGCCACGTTCTCCACCCGTCAACAGAGAGTTCAGTGAGTCGACATGCAGGCCACTTTCCTTGGCATCCCCGCTGTGGCATTCAAAGCAGTATTCGACCAGCACAGGGCGGATTTTCTTCTCGAAGAATTCCGAGTCCTGAGCATGAGCCCCAAC
>QWOR01000076.1 GCA_003669575.1 Planctomycetota bacterium
CTACATGGAGGCCTACGAGGAGACCATCGAAGCGACCTCCACGGAATATGCCCCCTGGTACGTGATCCCCGCTGACAACAAGTGGGTCACCCGGGCGATCGTCTCCCGCGTGATCGTCAAAACGATTAAATCACTCAACATGCAATGGCCGCGAGTTCCTGACAGTGATCGCCAGGCCCTCGAGAAAGCCCGCGAACAGCTGTTGGCTGAACTCACCAACTCTCGACAGGGATCCCGAACTCCTAAGTCAGACGCGACCTGACCCCGTTCACATTTGGACTGGTCACACCACTCGAACACCGTAAATCCGGAGGACACTCCATGTTCGATAACGAAATCGTGATCAACGACTTCCAGCTGCGAATGCTGGCTCGGATCGCGGCTGATATTCCAGAGGCCCAGCTGTTCCAGCCCGGAGCGGGGCACGGACATCCCCCGGCATGGATTCTGGGCCATCTGGCCATCTGTGGGGAGATCGGACAGAAGTTCCTCGGTGGAAAAGTAGTCCACCCGCGCTGGCTGGTTCTCTTCGGCCCCGGATCACAGGATCGAATTGCGGAAGACGTATCGCTGACCCACGCCATACTCACCCAGGCGAACACGGACGCATATGCCCAATTCCGGGAGCTGGCGGCTCATGCGGATGCACAGCGCCTGCAAGCCCCTCACGGCGTTGAGTTACTGAAGGGCAGCGGGATCGATACCGTGGGACAGCTGATCACACATCTGCTCACCAGCCACTTCGCGACCCATCTGGCCCAGCTGTCGAGCTGTCGTCGGACTGAGGGGCACAAGGCTCTCTTCTAGGCCCCTCTCGCTTTACCCCCCAAGACACGGAAGGATTCCGTCATGCAGGGCACCTGGGCACTGACCATTCGCTCGCTGAGGCAAGACAACCGCCTGCTGCGGTATCACCTGCTGCGGTTTGCCGTCGCGGGGCTGTTGGCGTTCATGGTCCTGGTCATGTGGGAATCTGGACTGAGAGGGGAGTCGCCGGGCCGAGATATGCTTTATGCTTTGGCATTCGCGAATCTCTTTGCGGTGACGATTGTGGGGGGGCTGCTGTTCGCCCCGACGATTACCGAGGAAAAGGAGGAGCAGACGCTCGGGCTGCTGCGCATGACCCGTATCGGTCCATCAGCGCTGCTCCTGGGAAAGTCCATTCCCAAACTCGTTTTGATCTCCCTCATCCTCATCATCCAGTTGCCATTGGTGTTTCTGACACGGACGTTGGGAGGCGTTGACTGGCCGTTGATCGCGAACGTCTATTTGCTGATCTTCTGCCAGCTAATCGGCGTGGTCTCGATCAGTATGGTCTCGTCCGTGGTTATGCGAACCAGTGCGGGAGCGGTGGTCCTCACCGGTGCGTTGACGTTCTTGTGGGTCATCCTCGCGATGATTCTCGATGACATACAGCGATCGACCGCCTCTCTCTCTCCGCTGGAAGCACTCCTGTTACCAGTGATGCAATTGCTGATACCCTTGTCCCCCATCACGCAGATGAACATCATTCTGCAAACGGGAGCAAACGTCGGCGGGACGCTCCAGACATGTCTCGCCAGCCTCTTCTTTGCGTCGGTGTGTTATCTGTTCGGAACCTGGACGTTCTCCTACTGGAATACTGAGGAATCTACACACACTGAGCTGGAGATCCTGCGTGAGAAGGCAGACCGAATCTGGCACCGACTCACTGGTCGCTTCAGCCGCCGCTCCGCACCTCCAGCCCAAACTGCTGAGGCTCAAGAGCCGCTGAGTCCCGCTACGACACCAGTGGTCACGACCACAGAAGAGCACATTGAGACCGGACGTACTCTCAGGTCGCATGCCTGCTGGCAGCACGCGATCGCTTGGAAAGATTACTTTCTGCTGGGTGGAGGTCGAACCGGATGGCGCACCCGGTGTGTGATTGCAGCCATCTTCGTGGTGTACGCACTTTCGTCATTGACATCCGACCTCGGGCATTCGCTGATACTGGGGACATTCACCTACACGTCGAGCCCCAATCTTGCCCAGATGTGTGGCGTGTCCATTATGTCTGCCTCCATGTATGCATTCGGGCTCGATCTGGTCTATCTCACCGTCAATCTGTTTGCCCGCGATCTCAAACAGCAGACTTGGGAATCCCTGTTGCTGCTACCGCAATCGCTCGGATCCATCTGCCGACAAAAGATCTGGGGAGCAGCTATCCACCTCATTCCCTGGGTCGCCAGTTTTGCCATCGGGTTGGCCATGGTGATGACCTTCGAGGATGTCGGATCATTGATCACCGAGATCACCGAATCTCCTCTCGTTTCCGCCTGTTTCATCCTGCATGCGACGACGATGTTCACCACGGTGCTACTGGTGCTGACCTGGTTGTCTTTGCGGCTCAATCCGTGGGTCACCATTTTGATTACCTGGTTCGCAGGCTGGGGAGTCGGGATTCTCTACATCATCACGTTCTTCATCGCGTTCGGATTTATGAGTGGCCCGGGACCACTTGAACAGCAGGTGCTCTTCCACGTGGGTTGGATCACAGCTGGGTTGGTATTGGCATACCTGCTCATCCGTTCGATCCGCTCCACACTCCAGGGCGAGGCATCTGTGGTTTAAGGCCGCCACGCCTGGGACCATCACACCTTCTCACGACTCCGCCAGAGCCCGCAACTCGGGCTCGATCTTTTTCAGTCCTTCAGCCACGCTGACAATCGGTCGATAACCAAAATCATTCACGGCAGCTGTGATGCTGTACGAGTGTGACTGGCTGAGTTGTGCCGCCAGGAAACGTGTCATGCGCGGCTCAGACTCGATCCCGAAAACTCGATACGCCAGTTCCATGCCGTACCCAATGGCATATGCCGCCTTAGCAGAGATCCGTTTTCTCACGGGGGGCAGGCCAGCCAACTGGAGCAATTGATTCACCCAGTCCCACAAGCGGACCGGCTCCGGCTCGTTAATAAAGTAAGCCCGACCTGCACAGCGAGCGGTGTCGTCCAGTGCGTCACACGCCTGCAGATGGGCCGCTGCGACATTCTCGACATAGGCCATTGAGATCTCATTCGCTCCGTCACCGACCTGCCGGAGCTGCCCACTCTTCGCCCGTTGGATCAGACGCGGGATTAAGTGATTGTCGCGTGGTCCCCAGATCAAGTGCGGACGCAGCGAGACGGTCAACAGCTCACCCGCTTGATTCGCCGCCAGCACCGCCCGTTCGGCGACCGCCTTCGTCTGCGGGTAATAACAGAGATAGCTGTCGGGATACGGCAATGATTCATCTCCCAGCACATGAGCCGTCCCGTCGTAGACCACGCTCGGCGAACTCGTATAGATCAGCTTGCGAACGCCCGACTTGCGACAGCCCGCCAGCACATACTCGGTGCCAACCGTGTTCGTGAGATGAAACGTCTCCCACTTTCCCCAGATGCCAGGCACCGCGGCGGTGTGGTAGACGACATCCACCCCTGCGCAGGCCCGCTCAACAGACAAAGCGTCTCGCAAGTCCCCGATATGACACTCCACTCCCCTGTCCACCAGATCAGGAAACTCCCTGCGTGACAGGATGCGAACTGTATCCCCGCGCGCCAGGATCTGATCGACAATATGCCGACCAAGGAACCCACCTCCACCGCCGGTGACCAGAGCAAACATCCGAGGATGACCTTTCCGCTTTTTGAAATCAGGAACGCCTGTGCCTCACGCCAGTCTCGCCCGCTTGCGAATCAACCACTCGGCAGTCAGGCAGGCCAGCAGAAGAACCACAAGCTCCCACCGCTTCCAGAGTGGAATCAGTTCCGCAGCTGTCTCCGCCACGGGGCGACCTTCGGGCAATTCCCGAGCCAGCTGACCGGCTTCGGTCCAATGATAGAACTTGCCGTGAGTGATACGAGCCGTCTCCCGCAAATCCTCGTGATTTCCAGCCCGCTCACGCAGCTCCCGGTTGGGGATTTCGACACGGAACCGACAGGGGTCCGTCGGCGATGGCGAATCCGCAGACTCGATCCAGGCCTGATACTGCCCCACCGGTTCCATCGGCAGAACAGCCTCGTATTGCGAACCGCTCTCCCCCACGCGTTCCAGAGTCACACGCCGACGCTCCCCGCCTGATCGTTCGACAATCGCTACCAGCGTTTCCGCTTCGCCACCCACACCACCACGGCTGCGGGCCATCAGTCGTACACTCTCACCGATCGTATAAACCGGCCGATCGCTCGTCAGCTTGAGAGTCCGTTCGGCCCCCAGCAGCTTAGCTCGACACAATTGACGCAGGACCTGCCCCCAATAGCGGCCATAGACGGCATCCTCGCGTCCCTGCCTCCATTGCCACATTTCATCGGTTGCGTGAAACAACACCTGACCTGCCCCAAACCGCTGCCATACGAGGACTGGCATTTTCCCCGAGTCGGAGAACCGATTGGACTGCACCGCCAGTGTGACAGCTCCCGGTTTGCACTTCCCGACATTCCACGCCCAATGCAAATCGGGCAATGACCTCCACAACGCGGCCGGGTCAGCCATCTGATCATCGAGCCGCAAAAACGTCTGAGTACGTCCGTCCGGCGTCGGCTCCAATTGAAACCCAAGTCCCAGTGTGACTTCCCGGGCAGGAAGAGTGAGGGTTTCGAGGTCCACCGGACAGAGAACTTCCAGAGGAGTCCCCTGAAACGATTTCGGATTGTGCTTCTCTCCGGCAATCAACAGCAGCCCGCCCCCCTGCTCTGCCACGAACGATCGCAAATGCGCGAACGACTGAGGATTAAAAAATGCGAGATCGACATCCCCCAGAATCACGACATCGAACTTCTCCAGTTCGTCCTGCTGGGTCGGATACCCCGCCAGAGCGGTTCGATCTTCCTGAACGAAATCGATATCGGAGTCCTGCAGAACGGTTTTGAGTTCGATCATCTCATCGCGTTCGAGCAACGGCTTCAAGTGGCGAAATTCCCACCGTGGCGCCCGCTCCACCAGCAACACGCGAATCTTCGTCCTCCGGACGCTGACCGAACTCTTGAGGGAATTATTCTCTACGGTCGATTCACCGGTCACGGGAACGATCGTGATCTCGTATTCCTGATCACCCTCGACCTGCGGGACCGTCAACAGCTCTATGGAGAAGGGATTCGTCGTTGGCTGGACCTCCGCCGTGGCCAGCACTTCGGTCTCGCCCACTCGGCGCAAAGTCGCTTTGACTTTCTCGTCTTTCACTCCCCAGCTGCGCACGCGGGCGGAGAACAACAGCGGATCCCCGAGTATCGCCAGCCGCTCGGCCAGTACATCGGTCAGCTCAAGATCGCGTTCGGGATCGCTGCTGCCGAGCCCCACTGAATAGATCGGAATCGCCTGTAAGTTGGCCTGCTCCGCAGCTGCGCTGGTTCGTTCGCTGGCAGACCGACTGGCAACGCCGTCTGTCAACAGTACGATCCCAGCGGGTGTCGCTCCCCGAAACTCCTCGTAGATTTTCTGGAGACAAGGTGCGGGACGAGTTTCAATGCCGTTCGGCTGAAGCTCCTTCAATGCCTGCTCCACCGGTTGCAACTCATCTCCACCACTCGACGTGAGGGGGGCCACCGTGTCATCAAAGGTGTACGCCTTCAAACGATACCGCGTCCCGAGCGTCCTCAGCAGATTCGCTCGGGAGTCGAGAAGCACAGACTTCGCGATCTCCAGTCGGCTGGCCTCTGCCAGTTTTTTCTCTGCCAGCCAACGCCGGGCCGGTTCCGCATATGTCGGCGAGCTGTATTGGTCGACACTCCCCATGCTGGCCGAGGTGTCGACCATCAGGACCAGGTAGGGTAACCCTGTCCGTTGCACAGACAACGCCAGCCCCGAAACCATCAGCAACAGCAGCAACAAACTTGCCACTCGCAAGGCCGTGAGAGTTGCCCGAGTGCCTCGGGGCAAACTGCGCCCCTGACGACGATATAGCCAGACAATCGCGGCGATGCCCAGCATGCCCAGGCCGACAAGTCCTCCAGGCAGCCCCCCCGCTGTGGTGTCACGAGCGACGATCTCCCAGGCAGTCCCTTGACCGGGTTCAGCGGTCGGTACCTCAAAGTACCATTCGATCAATCGCTGGAGTCGATTCACGGTGACGACACGACAGGGGATGAAACAGACACCAGCGAGGAACAGCCAACACCAAGTAGCGTGAATCTTACCACGACTTAACCCTCCTCGCATGCATGCTTTCCTTCTGCCTCCATGGTTGCCAAAATAGCTGATGTGATAATCAACCTGGTCCGTCCGGCCAGTGGCTTTGTGTAACAAGGTCACCGGCCGGGTCAGTCGGCTGCACGAGGGGACTTCCTGTGATCTTTGGATTTGGACGGAAGCAAAATGAAGATGACGACGACGACGATGAAGAAGAAATCGATTACGTCCTCTTCCAGGGAGCATTGAACGGCAACGAACCCGACATGAAGGGCAATGCCAAGCTCGTTCAGGCGGGCTTGCTGCGTGCGAAAGAGCTGATCACGAACGCCATCTATCGGCGTGCCGAGATGGTGCGTATTGAACCCAAGGGGACATTCGCCGTCTCCACTCTGTTTGTCGACGGCGTTCCATTCCCCGGATCCAAGATGCCTTCACAGGCAGCGCTGGCTATCACGCAGATGTTGAAGCTGCTGGCCGGCTTGGATGTGAAGCTGCGAACCAGCCCACAAACGGGGGGTATCAAAGCCCAGCACGCAGACAACAAGTTTGAAATCCGCGTGGACACGATGCCGACCCCCACCGGGGAACGGCTGATCGTCCGTATTCGTAACGTCAAGCAGACATTTGAAACCCCCGAAGAACTCGGCTGGGGCAATTCGCTTAAGGAAAAAATCCGCGAGCTGGCTTCCCAGAAGAAGGGGATCATCATTGCGGCAGGACCACCGTTGTCCGGTGTTTCCTGCGCGGCGTTCGGGTTGTTGCGATCCATTGACGCGTACCTCTTCAACATCTACTCCCTGGCCAAAACCGGTAAAGACATCGCCCACGTGGCGGAGTTCAAGGCGGAAGAAGGAGACACGTTTCAGCAGACGATGGCCCGTGCGATCCGCGCCGAAGGAGACGTTCTGTTCGTGCCGCCGGTTCGCGATGGCGAACTGGCCAAAATGCTGCTGGAGGAAGCCGAGGATGCCTGCATCATCACAGAGATGACCGCCAAGGATTGTGCCGACGCGATCGCGCGTTTCGTGCAGTTTACGGAGGATCCCATCCTGAGTGCGGAACGTCTGCACGGAGTCATCAGCCAGAAGCTGGTCCGGTTGCTGTGTACCGATTGTCGTCAGGCGTATCGCCCCAACCCGAAACTTCTGCAGAAGGTCGGCCTCCCCCCCGAAACCAAGGTCTTGTATCGACCACCTCGCCCTGACGAAGAGGAAGAGGACGAGGAACCAGAAGTTTGTGAAAAGTGTGGCGGCGTCGGGTACTTTGGCCGGACGGGCATGGTCGAATTCATCGAGATCAATGACGCGATGAAGCAGATCATCGAAGCCGGGGCGGACCCTGCCAAAATACGAGACCAGGCCAAGAAGGATCGGATGCAGTCGTGCCAGAGCGATGGCATGCGACTCGTCGCAGCGGGCAAGACTTCTCTGGAGGAACTCCAGCGGGTATTCAAACCCGCCAAGTAACTTCGGTTTCTGTCAGCAGGTGATCGACCTCGTTTCCATCTCCTGCTGGTGAACAATTTTGACAGCGACCGGAATCTTTTGATCTCCGGTCGCTGTTTTCACGTAATCAGACAACGCAGCTCTCCTCAACTCCAGCGAGTCGGAGTCGGAATGACGATTATCGTGGAATGCGATTGCGGCCGAAAATTGCGAGCCCCCGACCAGATGGCAGGGCGAGTCGCCAATTGTGTCTGTGGCAAAGCAGTCACTCTCGTCCTGGAGGCGAAACCACATCAGTTCGGTGAAGTCGAGCCCGAGTTCGATGAACCCGATGCAGACGCTTCCCCAGCTCCTGTCGTCTTGAAGACGGGGGTTGGCAAAAAAACCGGACCGAAAAAGTCCTACTTTCGACCATCGCAGGGCAGGAATGTCGAACGTGGCGAATCCGAGGACGATGCCCCAGTTCCCGGGTCAAATCCACTGAAAAAGAAGAAACGCCGACACGACAAAGTGTTAGCGACGGACCGAAAACGGCAAACACTGGAAGGCTTTATCCCGGGATTGCTTCGCAGCTTGAAGTTCCCATTTCGGACTGAAACCATGATGGCGATCGGCTTCATGGCTGTCGCCTATGGAGCATTCACGTCACTCTCAGGATTCATGTTGTACGGTGCCATGAGTTTCCGCATGATGGTGATCATGTTGCTCGCCACGATGATGATTCTGGGGTATTTCTCTTTCTTTCTGCTCCAGATCTTTCGGCTGGCCACCGTCGACGAAGACGATATGCCCATCGCTATGGAATTCGACATGGGCCAGATCATGTTCGATTTGTGGACCTGGGCAGGATCGATCTGGTGGAGCGCGTTTCCGCTGGCCGTTTACTGGTTCGTCATGTCCCGGCTCATTCGTTGGGGCTATATCGACACCTTCGAATGGGTCCCTCTCACGATCGCTCCTGGACTGACACTTTGTCTGGTGTTGTTTCCCATGGCCCTCATGTCGTCCGCCCTTCACACCACGGTCTTGGCTGCGAATCCCTGGACAGTGATCCGTACCATTTTCCGCGTGCCGCTGGAATACGTCGCAACCCTGAGCGTCTTTGGCTGCCTGTGCATCACGACCGCCATCATCGGAGCCGTACTGCCTCCCGTGCCCACTGCCGTTCCGATTGTCTCTCAGATTTTCGCCTGGACGCTGATGTTTTACGCTCTGACAGCGTCTGCATATGGTTTGGGGAACTTCTATTACCGCAATCGACTGAAAATCGGCTGGTTTGGCGAGCTGCCCCGTCAGATCTGAGAGAGACCTGCCGTTTATATGTGTGACGCCTGTCAGGTCGCTTGTGAGTCAGACCTGTTTCGAGGAATAATATGCAGGTTGATTCGACTTTCCTTGTCGAAGGGATCCCATGCGTCCAGCCGCCATTACATTGACCTCTTTGGCTTTCATTCTCATGACTGCAGCCGTTTTTTCTGCGCCTCCCGAAAAAGACAGCTTCGGCCAGACTGCCAAGGGCGAAGTTGTGGACCGCTTTACGCTCCGGAACAAGGGAGGCGTCGTGGCCCGCCTGATGACGCGCGGGGCCACGCTTACAGAACTGCAGGTTCCCGACAAGGCTGGCCAACTGGCAGACGTGGTCCTCGGCTTTGATGACATCGCTGGCTACGAAGGCGATGGCAACCAGCATTTCGGCTGTACCACCGGCCGCGTCGCCAACCGCATCGCTAAGGGCACGTTCACCGTCGATGGCAAGGAGTACACGCTGGCCGTCAACAACGGGCCGAACTCCCTGCACGGCGGAATCAATCGCGCTCTCGGCCAGGTCGTCTGGGCTGCGGAACCATTCGAGAACGAAAAAGGACCGGGCGTGATCTTCCGCTACACCAGCCCGGACGGCGAAGAAGGATTCCCAGGCAAACTCGATTGCACGGTGATCTACCAGCTGACGCACGAGAACGAAGTCCGCATCGACTATGTCGCCACGACTGACAAGGCGACCCCGGTGAACCTCACCAACCATAGCTATTCCAACCTCAGTGGA
>QWOR01000346.1 GCA_003669575.1 Planctomycetota bacterium
ACCTGATCGACAAGATTCTCGACACCGCTGGCCAGAAGGGTACCGGCAAGTGGATGAGCCAGCACGCTCTCGATCTGGGCGTGCCGACTACGCTCATCACTGAGGCGGTGTATGCCCGCTGCCTGTCGGCTCAGAAGGACGAGCGAGTTCGGGCTCAAGCCGTCTTGTCCGGTCCGAAGGACGCCAAGTTCACCGGCGACAAGAAGCAGTTCATCGAAGATGTGCGTCAGGCACTCTACGCCAGCAAGCTCTGCAGCTACGCACAGGGTTATGTGCAGCTGAACGCAGCTGCGAAGGAGTTCGGCTGGAAGCTGAACAACGGGAATATCGCTCTGTTGTGGCGCGGTGGCTGCATCATCCGCAGCCGCTTCCTGGGCGATATTAAGGCGGCGTTCGACAAGAACCCGAACCTCGAAAACCTGCTGCTGGACGACTTTTTCAAGTCCGCAGTGGAGAAGGCCCAGCCGAGCTGGCGTCGGGTCATTTGCACCGCAGTTCAGCTGGGGCTGCCGACGCCGGTCTTCAGCGCTGCTTTGAACTATTTCGACGGTTACCGTCGGGGCCGCTTGCCAGCGAACTTGCTGCAGGCTCAACGCGATTACTTCGGGGCTCACACCTACGAACGACTCGACAAGCCACGCGGCGAGATGTTCCACACCGACTGGATTCGGGAACGAACGCTCTAATACGCGGAAGTGAGTTGAAAGAAATGAATTGCTTCGGGGGCCGGTGCAGACCTGCCCCCGATTTCATTGGAAAACGATGACATGAGCCTCGCCCTCCCAATAGGCGATTCGAGACGACTTGCGAACTTTCGACTACCACTGCATCCCGAGCATGACGCAGCTGAGGCCGCTGCCGATGCCGAGGAGAGCGACGTTTTCACCTGGAGCGACATGGCCTTGCTCAGTGCCGAGGGCGGCAGCTGTGGGGAGGGCGGTCGATCCGGTGTTGCCCAGGTACTCGACGGTGGGGAAGTCGAGTGATTCGGGCAGGTCGAGGCGGTCGAGCAGCAGCTTGCGGTGGGCTTTGCCGACTTGATGCGTGAAGACTTTATGGACATCGGCGGGCGACCAGCCGAGTCGATTCAACAGCTGGGGCCAGGTCCGCTGGGCGAGGTTGACCCCCGCGTGGAGCAGGGCTTCCGAGTCGGTCGACATTTGGGGACGACCGTCGTTTGACTGGGCATGATCGACACCACCTGCGCAGAGTTCATGCGCAGCGGTGTCGGCGAGCATGGCCCCTCCGAGCAGGCGGTGGCCGGTGCGACTGAGCTTGCGATCGCAAAGGAGAATGGCTGCGGAGCCAGACCCGATGGTGAGCGAGGCGAAGTCGGCTTTGAGGGCAGCCTTGAGGGTGGAGCGGTCGGCTCCTGCCAGGCTGTTGAGCCGGTCGATTGTCCCTTCGACGAGGGCACGTCCGGTCTCCGTTCCGACAACGATCCCAGCGCGAATGAGGCCCGCTTCGATCTGGTCAGCGATCAGTAAAGCCCCATTCAGCAGCCCCAGGCAGGCGTTGCTCACATCGATGACGAGTGAACTGGCAGGGAGCTTCAACGTGTGATGCACACTGGCGGCGGTCGCGGGCTCCATCTGGTCACGGCAGACCGACCCGTGGATGAGAGCCCCGATGTAAGAGCGGTCGAAGCCGGTCTTTTGGAGCAATTGCTCGGCGGTCCGGGCGCTGACAGAGCCGGGGCGGGTACCGGCATCGTAGAAGCGGCGTTCGCGAATGCCGCTCATGAGCTCAATACGACCGACATGCACCCCAAGCCGGGAATAGACCGGCTCCAGTTTATGCTCAATTGCTTCCGACGACACCACATGTGGGGGAAGCAGACAGCTGAACGCCTCGATGCAGACGTTTTGATATCGCATGGGCGTTCAGGACACTCTGTATTCGTAACGTCAGGCCTGTGCGGTCTGGCGGATGGCAGCCTTAGCGACGATGGTTTCGACTTCGTCGATTTCCGCGTACTGGCGGCGACGGTCAACCTCCACCTGCTCAGTGAATTCAGGCATGCCCAGAGAGACAGCGCCTCTCACAAACCGCAAGCCGCGCAATAGAATTTCCTGCTGGCTACGAGTCAGCTCAAGATTCATGGATTCCATCAGGTTCACCGGAAGCCGGATTGTCCGACTGCGAGCAAGCCTCTCCGGGTCATCCATGAACCTCAAGAGCAAACTGCAGCCGATGGTGACTACCGCTCAGGGAGAGCGGCAGATGAATCGACACCTCATGACCAACGCCACGTTGGCGTGTCTTCGAGGTGCCCCGGAACGCGAGTCATCGCGATCAGGAGTCACACCATCCCCTCCTTATGCAAGGCTCATGCCCGAACACTCGGAGGAACTTCGATCGTCATTCTAACATCGTCCACAAAAAAGTCAGCATCCACAACGAAATCACCCAAGCGGCCTTTATTGCCGAAACAGGTCCGAAAATTCGGACTGAGGCTTTCCCATTGTCCCCGGAAATCTGCCTGGACGTTGTATTTTTCCTATTCGGAAGGAGGAGCCGAAGATTACTTGACGGTGGCTCGCAGCTGGCCGCGCGAGTAGGCTTCGGCCATGGCTTTTGGAATTTCTGCTTCGGCGAGAACGACTTTTGACTGATTTTCCTGCGTGAGTGCCCGCATCTCCTGCTCCTGAGCGACGGAGTCGGCGCGGTTCTTTTCCGCTCGGGCCCGGGCAACACGCAGGTCAGCTTCGGCCTGGTCGGCCTGCAGACGGGCTCCGACGTTGGCTCCCACATCGATGTCGGCAATGTCGATCGACACGATTTCATAGGCGGTCTGGGAGTCGAGGCTCTTCCGCAACACGTTCTGGGCGATCAGGGTCGGATTCGCCAGCACGTCCTTATGAGATTCACAGGAGCCGATGGCGGAGACGATTCCCTCACCCACACGGGCGATGATCGTGTCTTCGGTCGCTCCTCCAATCAGCTGGGACAGATTGGTGCGGACCGTGACTCGGGCCTTGGCTTTCAGCTGGATTCCGTCCTTGGCGACACCGTCCAGCGTGATCCGACCGCGACGGGGGTCGGGCACGTCAATAACTTTGGGATTCACGCTGGTACTCACGGCATCGAGCACATCACGCCCCGCCAGATCGATGGCGGAAGCAGTGTCCCAGTCGAGCGCAATCCGGGCCCGATGAGCAGCGATGAGCGCCCGAACGACCTTGGTGACGTTACCACCCGCCAGCAGGTGGGCACCGAGAGCCTGAGTCGAGATCGCGTCGAGGCCTGCCTGGACAGCACTGATTTTTGCTTCGACGATGGTGTGCGGATTGACCTTCCGCAAGGACATCAGGATCAGAGAGAAAGGGCTGATTCCCGCCCGTGTGACATACGCCCGCAGCCAGAGGTTGAAATACCTCAGGAACAGGAAGAACATCACGACGCCGATCACCACGAAGAATGCGACCAGCGCCCACAGGACGACCTTAATGACCATCGATGTCGGGCCGTCCAATGCCAGTAAAGACTGAGCCAGCATATCCATCATCAGTTTCGTCTCCGTGGGAGATGTCGACATCTCAGTCGCCCCGTCTCGCTGACCAGAGAATTCTGTGACGGGCTAAAGCGATTCTAAGGATCACTGACAGGTGTTGCCAAGTTGCAGGGAATCGGGACGGCATTCTCTTTCGTGGTTGAAAATGACACGGTGACGCGACCTCCCTTGACGGTCAGGGGGCGGAATCCCTAGTCTCCCGCGCGGTGGGGTTCTTGAGTTTTCAAGCCCATTGGTTGCAACTTGTGGGCTTTTAACGCTCTCGACACGGCAACGACTTTCAAACGCGACCTCCTGAAGTGCGAAATGGCTTCGCACGAGAATCGCGATGGCTCACAATTTCTGGTTGAATTCATGGCTGAACTGATTGCTCCTCACGGCGGATTGTCCGAGCCGGTGTGTCTGACTGTGGCTCCCGGCGAAGTCGCGGCGTTTCAGGCGGAGGCTGCGGGCCTCGTCAAGGTTCCGGTTTCGCAAGCTGACCTCTCCAGCGTCTACCGCTTTGCGGACGGCACCCTCAGCCCGCTCAAGGGGCCGATGACCTCGGCTGTTTACAACCGCGTCCTCGATGAAAGTGTCATCGAGAACAACGGCAAGCTGTATGCCTGGACGATTCCCATCGCGTTCCCGATCACTGCCGCTCAGGCGAAGGAACTCAAGGCTGGCCAGAAGGTCGCTTTGACGAATCCTGCGGGTGAAATCGTCGCGACCCTCGATGTCGAAGACGTCTACGCCTGGCCGAAGCTCAAGTATCTGCAGAAGGTTTACCTGACCGACCGCATCGATCACGCGGGAGCCAGCATGGTTCTGGACGGCGAGAAGGGGAACACCCATCTCGTCGGCGGAACGATTCGCGCCCTGCCACAGCCGAAGAACGCCAAGTTCGGCAAGTACGTCCTCACTCCTCGAGAAGTGCGCAAGGTTCTCGCCGAAACCGGTTGGAACGCTGCTGTCGCCTTCCAGACTCGCAACCCGCTGCACCGGGCTCACGAATACGCACTGGTTTACGGCCTCGAAACCCTGATTCGTCAGGGGCTGAACGCCGGAGCTGTGCTGAATCCTCTGATCGGCGAGACCAAGGGCGACGACGTCAACGCCGAAATCCGCATGGAAACCTACGAGAAGCTGATCACCGAGCGCCAACTGGGCGACGGGGACAGCGATGCTGCTCTGTGGGGCCCCCGCAAGGAGTCGGTGCCAGACCGCGTGAAGCTGCTCGGCCTCGATATCAAGATGTTCTACGGCGGACCCAAGGAAGCTGTCATGCACGGCATCTACCGCCAGAACATGGGCTACAGCCACATCATCATCGGTCGTAAGCACGCTGACGTGCCTTACTCCGATGGCAGCAACATCTGGGGCGATTTCGACGCTCAGGAGATCTTCAAGAACCTGAAGGGTGACCTGAAGATCAAGACCGTCAATGTCGGCTTTGCAGCTTACTACGAATCGTGCGGTCGAGTTGACCTGTGCGAGCTGCACAAAGATGAGAAGCCCGTGTCGATCTCCGGCAAGGATGTTCGCGCTACGCTGCTGAAGGGAGAGGCTGTCGACCCCCGCGTCATGCGTCCGACGACCAGTCGTATCCTTGGTGCTGCGATGAAGACTGCTTAAATCGGGAGCCAGTCCATTCGGGACTGTGCTGAGCCGAGTTCAGAATCCGCCAACCCCGGCGAGTCCTCGCGACCCGCCGGGGTTGTGTCTTTCAGCGAGACTCCGCGAGCCGGAAGCGTCAGCGCCCGGAGTCGCGTATTCACGACAGACTGGCGTCTGTCGCTCGCTTACCCGTTGAAATCGGACATCTCCGATCCGATTCCCGAGAGCCTGGCCGCGAACCCCCGTCCGCTGGCTTGCGTCTGGTGGGGGAGTGGTTCATGCTGTGAACCGTCAAATGCCCTCATATCCACAGACTGGTGGGGAGGGGGAGTTTCTCACTTGGAAAGCAGCTGCGTCGTCTCATGTCTGAAAAGCGTCTGAAACTCGGAATTCCCGCCGGCAGCCTCCAGGATGCCACTGCCCAGCTGTTCCGGAAAGCTGGATACAACATCACCTTTACGTCACGTTCGTACTATCCGACCATTGATGATCCCGAGATCGAGTGTCTGCTGATCCGGGCTCAGGAAATGGCTCGCTATGTCGAGAATGGAATCCTCGACGCCGGAATTACCGGGCACGACTGGGTCAAAGAAAACGACGCCAACGTCCACGAGGTCTGCGAACTCGTCTTTTCGAAGGTCAGCCGCCGTCCCGTGCGGTGGGTGCTGTGCGTGCCGGAAGATTCTCCGATTCAGACCGTCAAGGATCTGCAGGGGAAGCGGATCGCCACTGAGGCCGTCGGCTTGACCACCAAGTATCTGGCCTCGCACGGCGTCACCGCCGATGTCGAGTTCAGCTGGGGAGCCACTGAAGTCAAGCCGCCGCGTCTGGCTGATGCGATCGTCGAAGTCACTGAGACCGGTTCCTCACTGCGTGCGAACAACCTGCGAATCATCGCTGAAGTGTTGCAAAGCACCACTCGTCTGATCGCGAACAAGTCGGCGTGGCAGGATCCCTGGACGAAGACCAAGCTCGACAACATCTCGATGATGCTGCAGGCTTGTCTGGCTGCCGAGGGCAAAGTCGGGCTGATGATGAACATCCGCCGTAGCGACCTCGATACTGTGCTGGCCCAGCTGCCCGCTTTGCAGCAACCGACGGTCTCATCGCTCTCCGATCCCGACTGGGTGGCGGTGAACACGATCCTGGATGAGTCAGTGGTACGCCGAATTGTTCCAGCTTTGCGCAGCGCCGGTGCTCGCGGGATTGTGGAGTACCAGATCAGCAAGATCATTGACTAAAGCCCAGATCTCGACCGTGATGTGACTCACCATCAAGATCTCGCCCTCGTTGTGCGGCTCTAACCAATGATGTCCCAGATCGGCGTACCCCCGTGTGCGACGGGGGTCGGTCGGCCAGTCACATCGGGAAGCATCAGGTGAGGATCAATTCCCAGCTGGTGGTAAATCGTCGCGACGATATCACCGGGGGAAACGGGATGGCTGGCCGGGTAGGCACCGATCGCATCTGAAGTGCCGTGGACCGCTCCCTGCTTGATCCCGCCGCCCACCATGAGGCAGAAAGTACATTGTGGCCAGTGGTCTCGGCCAGCCAGACTGTTGATCTTCGGGCTGCGGCCTATTTCGCCCATCACGAATATCAACGTCGAATCGAGTAGCTCACGACTTTCCAGGTCGTTCACCAATGCGGGCAAACACAGGTCCAGAACCGGAAGGTTGTAGCCCTTCAACATATTGAAATTATTCTCGTGCATGTCATAGGTGAACGACCCGTCTGGCAGAAAATTCTCGGCGTGGACGCTGATAAATGGGACGCCACGTTCCACGAGCCTTCGAGCGATGAGCATGCTCGATCCGAACAGATTGCGACCGTATTGGTCCTGAAGCTCGGCGGGCTCCTGTGTGAGATCAAACGCATCCCGAGTGTGGCTCGAACAGAGCAGCGAAAATGCTCGCTCCTGAAACTTGTCCATGCGATGTGTGGAACGAGATGTCGACACCCGCTCGAACTCGCGGTTTAACTGGTCAAGGACAGATTGCCTGCGATCCAGTCGCTCGATAGTCATCTCCGGGAGCCCATCGCATCCCGGCATCGTCGGCTGGCCGAGCGGTTTGACCGTGCCGTAATACTTGCGATCAGGCTTCTTGTCGAATGTCGGGTTGCACAGTGTGAACAGCGGATCGTACTGGCTTCCCAGGAAGCCGCCGTAAGGGCCGGGCCGACGAATCCCGGGGGACATGCTGCTTTCGCCCCATCCGGGATAGCAGGGCATACAGACCGCCCCGGGCATCTCTTTCGAGCCCATGCCCAGGTACTGACACACAGCTCCGATGTCGGGCGGATCTTTGGGATCGGGGACCAATGCCGCGGGATTACCGCCCGCCCAACCGGTCATCACGGGCAGCGGGTTATGGGAATTGTAATTGTGCGTCACCGTGCGAATGAGCGAGGCCTTGTGCATCATCTGCGCAATGCGTGGCATATGTTCGCAGATTTGAAGTCCGGGGACGGACGTGCTGATCGGTGAGAACTCCCCCCGTATCTCCGCCGCAGCTGCGGGTTTCATATCGAACATATCGATATGGCTGGGGCCCCCGAGCATGTTGAAGAGGATCACCGATTTGGCCGGGCCCTCCGGTCTCGCTCGTGAGCTCTCCGCCGCCTGCAATAAATGAGGGAGACTCATGCCGCCCAGCACGGAAAGCCCACCGACCCGCATCAGCTCGCGCCGTGTGATTCCGTCACACATTCTGCTGGCATGGCCGAGGACTTTAAGCATGCGAACGGTTTCCGATCAGGAGACCCTGCTGAGACGAATACGCATTCAGTCGGTAAAGGCTACCAATCCTCCCGACTGGCGAGAAGTCGTTTTGTCTCACTGATCTGGGTTTGGAGTGCAGCGAACACCGTAAGATCCAATAAAAAAGCCCAATGGTTGCAACCACTGGGCTTCTTCTTTGTCATCCGGAAGGCTTACACGTCGCACACATGGATCGCCTGGGTCAGGCCAGCCAGGGGATCGCGGGTCGGGATGAACTCGTGACCGACGTAGCCCTTGTACCCGAGTTCGACGAGCTTGCGGAGCAGGGGCGGGTAGTTGATTTCCTGGTTCTCATCGAGTTCGCAGCGACCGGGGTTGCCGGCGGTGTGGATGTGGCCGATGACATCCATGTTCTCTTCCAGACGACGCATCAGGTCGCCGTTCATGATCTGGACGTGGTAGAAATCAAACAGCAGCCGCACGCGGGGCGAACCGACCCGGCGCACGATATTGGCGACGTAATCGATGTCATCGCCCTGGTATCCGGGATGCCCTTTCATGGGGTGCGAACCATCGCGGGTGTTGAGGTGTTCGAGACAGATCGTGACGCCGAGCTTTTCCGCGATCGGGGCCAGCTTCTTCAAGCCAGCGACGCAGTTTTCGGCCCCTTCCTGCAGAGAGATTTCACCGCTGTTGGGATCTTCGGCGTTTCTCCACTTGTAACCGGTAAAGGCGATGACGGCGGGAACGCCAGCTGCGGCACATTCCTCGATTCGCTTGGTGGTCGTCGCGATGACTTCCTCATGATAATCGAGGTTGTTCAGGCCCTTCATGAACGGGGCGCCGGGCATGCCGTTGGCGGCCAGGGCGCAGGTGAGGCCGTACTTCTTCATCGTCGGCCACTCGTCCGGGCCGCAGATTTCGATCGATTTCGCACCCAGGTTCTTGGCGATCAAGCTGGTCTTTTCGATGTCCCACAGTTCGCCCGCGATGTTGAAACACCAGAAGACGACAGAGTGGTTGATGTTGCCTTTTAAAGCCATGATGCAACTTTCTGGTCGGCAGCAGCGACCGTTGAATGAAGTGCCTGGATGTTGAGACCGTCGCTTGGATTCCGCGAGAAATGGGGATGTGACGGTCGTGTTGCTCGTGGGAAAGAGGCTACGCGAGGGGCTGCAAGTCGGCAAGTCTGCGGACGTTAGGGCGTCGCTGATTCTCCAAATCCGGCAATTGCTGATATCAGAAGTCGATCCACGGAGGTGGGGATTCGCGTTATGCTTTCCCGGAACGCAAGGAGCACCTGATGGACCGAAATCCGCTGACATGTGAAGTTTGTGGAGCGAAGCTGGAAGTACCAGCTGGAGTCCATGCTGTCCATTGCCACCATTGCAGAGCCTCATTCAAGGTTCGGCATCACGAGGGCACGATACACCTTGAGCTCTTGCCGGAGGAACCGGAGGGTGCTGGCAGCATGAGTCACAGCACGAAGATCATGCATCTTCAGTCGCGTCTGGCTCTGCTGGATCATGAGTGGGCTCATTTCGTCAGCAGTCGGCATTCCCACCGGAAACTCGACGCAAAACAATACGAGCCTTCGAACGGATTTGTGGTGATTCTGAGTCTCGCTTTCGTCACGGTAGGTGGTCTGCTGATCTATTGGGGAATGCGAGTTCCTGGCGCGACGGCGGCGGCAGTCATCGGGGGGCTGATTGTCGGGGGCTCGATTCTGTTTGGCTATTGGAAGGTCAGGACAGTGAACCGGTATCGTTTCGCGCGAAAGAAGTAT
>QWOR01000361.1 GCA_003669575.1 Planctomycetota bacterium
GCGCGGCGAGTCCCAATCCATAGATGAGAGCTGGGTGCAGAAGCGACATGGCAGGCGATGTGAGTCCAAACAAAGAGTTGGCTCACTGTACCCGGAATAGCACAAGAGATCGACTGAGGTTTGCCGAGCTATCGCTCCCAAGCAAGAGAGGCTTGAGTCAGCCGGCCGAAGAGTTCTCCGTATCAGAGTCTCGTTATGGTGAATCAGCTTCCGACAGCCGTGTGATTTACAAACTGCGATTGATCCACTGTTTCATGTCCCCCGTGTCGTGAAATCCCTTTCGGTCGGCAATGACTTTGCCATTCTTGAACAGAATGAGGCGGGGAATTGAGCTGACTCCGTAATGCGAGGCCAGTTGCGGCATCTGATCGACATCGATGCGGATGACCTTTACCTGGCTCGACATCTGAGAGGCCAGATCGTCCAGTACGGGCTCCATCGCCTGGCACGGAGGACACCATTCGGCACCGAATTTCACCAGGACCGGGCGTGAGCTTTGCACGACGACGGATTGGAACCACGGGTCGTTGGGTGGCTGGGTTGGCATCAGGCACAGGTATGCAAACGCAAATATGAGCAGCGCGCCGACCGTGTTGTTGAATAGTTTCATCTTGGGCCTCCTGCGAAAATCTAGGCCGAGAGATGGCTCATATGTCTCAGAACATCGCGATTTGTGGTCTCAGGGCGGTCCAATGAAGAGGGCAATAACGGATAAACGGACAGTAACAGACCAGCAGCAGGGATCAGTTCTCGCCCTCTTGTAATATCATAGATCGGTCGGGCGATTCCGCGTGTCGCGGGCCTGTTGATGTCTGTCAACTCCCTCTGTCAGCCAGAGGGGACTGAATTTGGATCCGCACCGAGCAGGCCGACTCGGATTCCATTCTTCCGCAGGATACTTGTGGCTTTCTGATTGTTAATAAAGAGAAGAATCAGTCCTAGAAAGGGTATCAGCATTCCGAGGGAATGAATCACGGCGATCGCTTTGCCTCGGAAAATGGTGGCCAGTCGATAGACAGACGTGATACAGAACACGAGCAGGCCAATGGCAACGACAACCCGTGTGATCGCGGCGATTGGTGCTCTCTCACCGGCCTTGGCGAGCCAGATACTGAATGGAATGAAACAGAAATAGAGCAGGAGGGCCACGTTGACTTGTCTCTGGGCCATCGCAAGTTCTCGTAACTCTCTTCGACAGGCGGACTCACCTGGAGAGGAAGTTTCGTCGTTCGGAGAGCTATGCTGGTCTGGTGTGTTCAAAATTCAGACTCCTGTCCCGTTGTGCTGCAGTTGAAAAAGCAGCATTCGTGTCAGCCGCTCATGGAATATCGGAAGGCGAAAACTGAGCGGAACCGCAACGCGTAACTCTGCCGATCATTTTGTCAGGGGATCACGAGATAAGAAAGTGAATGTTGAATGAAATGGCGAATCTTCGTGAGGGCATTCCGCTGAGGATGTGATGTGAATCTCTGCAACGTCACCTCAACTAATCCCCAATTCGACCATTCAGAACTGGAGCGTGACTGCCTGTTGGCTATCTCGCCGGGCCAACGACCGCAACGTTCTTTCGAGATCGACTTCCCAGGTTAAGCCGTTCCCATCACCAATGGATGTCGTCGTGACACCGGGTGCGTTGGCGCCCGGTTGTGACAGAGTCGCTTGACCGCATGAACGGACATTGAAGCCAACAATGCCGAACTCGACACTGGCCAACCAGACTGGATTGCGCCAGAAGTGGAACGGAGGGCATTCAGATCAGTGTTCTCTTCAAAGGCAGTGTCGGGATCAGCCTGATCGGAGGCATCGCCGTATGATGCCTGTTGGTGATAGATCGGACAGCAATGCTTCGAGCGTCGTCTCAGGCTGTTGGGGCGACCAAATCTCGTTGACCGATACGCATGCGAATGGCAAGTCGATCTGCCCAAACTCGCTCACCGTCAATTGTTTGACATCCATTTCGAGCGATTGGGCTCAGCCTGCCGCACCAAGGGGTTTGGGACGGTTGCCAGTTACTCAGTGACGCGGTGGTCATTGTCGGTCTGTGCAGTTTGAACGTTTAACGTCCGCAGGTACGCGTAGAGGTCGGCGTAGTCTCCGGGTTTGAGGTCCTTCAGCAGTCCCGTGGGCATCAGCGAGTTGCTCAGTGGCTTACGACTTTCGATCTGGGCGACTTCGATGCGGAAGGTCTGGTTCGCGGCATTGCGGATGACCACGCCGTCAATGGCCTCGTAAACGACCATGCCGGTAAAGATGCGACCGTCCTTGGTTTCAATCAGCGTCGTTTGATAACGCGGTGAAACATCGCGGTTAGGCAGCATGATGGCGGTGAAGAGATCGTCTCGCGAGAACCGCGAGGCGACTCCCTGCAAATCGGGACCGAGGGCTCGACGCGAGCTGTGGCACTGAACGCAGGCTCGCTGATTGAAAATCTGTTCACCGTGGCTGGCGTCTCCGCGGCTCCAGTCGACCTGGGTCAACACCTGCTGGAGTTCTTCGATCCCCTCCAGGCTGGCTCCCGACTGGCGAGAGTATTCTTCGGGGAACTTCTGTTGGATGAAGGCGGTCCATTTCTCCACGATCGGCGTTTGCACATCGCCGTCGAGACCGGCTTGATATCCGAAGCTCTGGCCGAGGTTCAGACGCAGCAGCTCTTCCAGCTGATCGCGAACCTGACGTTCCTGATCAATGGGGCCGAGCTTGCGGAACGCTCGCAACAGGGCCACGTTCTCGAGGGCGGAGTCACTCGGCGGAAGACGTAACAGGGCCTTCACACATTCGGCCATCACGTCGACGGGAGAGTTGTCGAGTCCTTCGATGAACTTATCTCGATCGCCCGGACTGGGGGACTCAGACAGTGCAATCAGGACTGAGTTTCGGAGAGCAAAATTGTTGAACTGGGTACGAACGAGATCTCGCATCTCTTCGTCTGGGCTACCTCCGAGTAGAAAGATGACATCGCTCGACCACTGGTAGTCGGGGACGGTTTTGACCTTGTTCACGAAGGCCGCGGCCATGGCCGGGTACTGCTCTGTCTGAAACTGAGCGGCGAAGATGACGTGTCCGGGCAACCCGAAATCAGGCTCGTTCAGGATGGCTGCGGTGAGTTCCGTATCCTGTTTCACGAGGGCGGTGTACATCTCGGTGACTCGGTCGTCCCAGTCACTGTCCTGGGGCAATTTGCGGACCTTGATCTTGGGTTCCAGCTGGACGAGAGCGTGGGCGATGATCTGACGCTGGGCTGGCGTGGGCTGAACCTGAAAGCGTGACGTGACAATCAATCGGTGGATATCGGCGACGGGGTGCGACTTGGCGGTGATTTGGGCCAGGACCTTGTCGAGCAGGGCTGTGTCGATCGGCTGGGACATCGCCATCGCCCGTTCGAGCTCCAGGTTCACGAGATCAAAGCTGGTGGGGTAGAACGACAACCACTTGGAATTCAGCAGAGTCATGTCGGGGAGATTCTGCGACAGGTCATACCGACTGGTGTAACCGAGGAACGCCTCAGGGACGCTGTCTTCTGCAGGCATCATGTCACCCAGCGCCAGCTGCACCAGACGGGCCGCTTCGAGCTTGAGGGCCTCATTGTGATCCTTCTTCAGGACGCGGATGGCGATATCGACGGGGTAGTTGTGAAATGCTTTTCGACGCTCCGTGAACGCGACAGCCACGGAGATCCCCGCCTGCCAGCCATACTTGACTGCGGATTCTGAGATGGCGTGGTAGGTAGTGCTTGATGCCCGCGTCAACAGTTTGATCGCGGTCTGGCGAATCAGTCGGTCTTCACTGCCGAGTTGGGTCGCGATCGGCTGGGCGAGCTGGAGCAGGACCTCGTCATCGGCGGATTCCAACGACTCCAGTGCCATGCGGACGACGAGTGGTTCCTTGTCAGTCAGGACGGTCTTCAGGAACTCCACATTCGGCGAGGTGGGCGATGTTCGACCGAGAGACCAAGCCGCGCGGGCCCTCACTGCGGGCGATTGGGCGGACGCAAGTTGAGCAAGCATTTCGCGATCGAGACCGTTGAACTTCTCGGTCAGGATCTCGATGGCGCGCACCCTTTCTGCCGGAGCACGGCTGGCGTCAAGTGCTGCTTCGATGAGGACGGGGGCGGTGAGTCCTTGTGCCAGTGGCTCCCACCGCATCCGCGACCAGCTGCTGAGAGGCTGGGGGGCGGTCAGGCATTGGGCGAGCTTCTGTTCAACGCTGGCATTCGCAGCCAGGGGAGGGGTGATCAGGTCAGGTTCATTGGTCGCTTTGCGGACACGGTAGACGGCGCCTCGCGTACCGCGGCCTCCGACACAGACATAAAGTGAACCATCGGGGCCAACCTCAGCATCGGTCGGCGCAAAGCCGTGTTCACCCACCGCGGTCATGAACTCGATGGGCTTGGTGGTCCAGGTCGAGCCATCGGGAATCATCGGCAAGGCCCAGATACGTCCATAGGTCCAGTCGAGTGCGAACAGCGCTCCCTGATACTCGGCCGGGAACTGCGTGTGGCGGTAGGTCACGAGCCCCGTGGGTGAGCTGCGACCGAAGGAGTCGAGGACCGGCGGCATATCGAGGAAGTACTCGGGACGCTTGTAGCTCTTCGCGAACCAGCCGCAGTCGGCTCCGGGGACCAGATGATACAGACGCGTTGGCTCGTACCAGGGCAGGGTGATCTCGCGCTCGCCGTCACTGTCGAAGGTGTAGATGTCACCCAGCACGTTGAAGTCGAAGTCGTACGCGTTCCGCATGCCGTGAGCGATGATCTCTCCCTTCGAGAGATCGGGCGTAAATCTCATCAGGGTGCCAGCCCTCGGTGACTTCACGGGAGCGTTGGGCAGGGCGTTGTACTTCTCATTCACCCCGGCCATGTTGCCGCAAATCAGGTACCACCAGCCATCGGGGCCCTTGCGAATCGCATGGGCGTCGTGTTCTCCACCGCAGTGGAGCTTCACAAAGACCTGCGGCGGGCCGTCGGCTTTGTCATCACCATCTTTGTCGGTGTAACGCTGCAATCCCTGATCGCCGAGGCAGATCAGATCGCGACCGTAGAAGAACATCCCCTGTGCACCCGATTTGGGTTCCGAGGCGTACTCCTTGAATGACTCCGCGCGACCATCATTGTCGGCATCGATCAGAATGCGGACATAGCCCGCCCCGGAGACGACGATGCGGCCGAAAGAATCGACAGTCATCGAGTAGATGTCGTGAGCGAGTTCATCGCCCGCGTATTGGGTGACTTCGAACCCGTCGGGTACGCGAACTCCCAGTCCGTCTTCCCCTGGCGCCGCGACCGACCAGGTTGCCCCCAGAAGCAGCATCAACCCGGCCAGAAATCGGGAAGAGGTGCACCACGGGGATTCAAAAGTGATGGCTCGCAACATAGGATGGTCGCTCGAACAGAGTGCCCGGTGAGAAGTTGGGGCGGATGATAGCCCTGAATCTGATTTTGAGGCAATACGCGGTTTCGGTGTTGGCACTAGAAGTGCTGGCAGAGTAATCCGCCCTTTCTCCAGGCCGGCTCGCGAGTTGGGGAAAGTGACCTGTGTGACCCTGCTGGAAGGAACACCCCTTGAGACCTGCAACCAGTCCCCTCCCTCTGTCTGTATCAATGCTCGGGTTATGGCGAGCAATCGGCATCGTGGTCCTGTGTTTCCTCGGTGGAGTGCTTTCGCAGGCTGCATATGCCGAATTGCCAGCTGCCGCCGCGACGCAGACAGCGGTCGAGCCAGTCAACGCGGAGCAGGTTCCGGCAGATACCGAGGCACACGCCGAGGGGCATGAGGTGAAGGAGTTCGTCCCCACTCGCGGAATGGAATATCTCGCGACACTCCTGTTTGTACTGGCGATCCTGCACACCTTCTCGGTCAAGTACTTCGCCAAGCTGGCCCATCACTACCCCGAGGGCTCGATCCCGGAAAACCTGTTTCACTTCCTCGCCGAGACGGAAGTGGTGTTTGGGATCTGGGCGGCAGTCCTGTTCTTTGGCATCGCAGCGCTCAGCGGTTCTGTCGGCGAAGCCGTGAATTACATCGAGGGCTTGAATTATACCGAGTCGAAGTTCGTGCTGGTCGTCATGGTCGTGGCAGCCACGCGGCCTATTGTGTCGCTGGCTGAGAAAATCATCAGCATCGTGGCCAGCCTGATTCCAGTGAAGGAGAGCCTGGCGTTTTATTTGGCCGCTCTGTCGGTGGGCCCGTTGCTGGGGTCATTTATCACCGAGCCCGCGGCCATGACGCTGCTGGCGATTGTGCTCAAGCGGCGGTACTTCGATCAGGGGATTTCGAGCAAGCTGGCCTATGCCACACTTGGATTACTGTTTGTGAATGTCTCGATCGGGGGAACGCTGACTCATTTTGCAGCTCCGCCAGTGCTGATGGTGGCCACGACCTGGAAGTGGGACACGGTGTACATGTTGACTCACTTCGGTTGGCGGGCGGCGGCCAGCTGTCTGGCGTCAACACTTGTAGTGGCAAGTTTTTTCCGCAAAGAACTTCTGGCGGTAGAGCCCGCTCCGAATGAAAGTGGGCCGGTGCCGGGATGGCTGACCGGATTGCACATCATGTTCCTCGGTCTGGTCGTTTATTTCGCCCATTATGCGGATGTGTTCCTGGGGGTGTTCATGGTCTTCCTGGGGCTGGTGACCGCGACTAAGGAGTATCAGGATGAGTTAAAGCTGCGGGAGGGTCTGCTCGTCGGGTTCTTCCTCGCCGGGCTGGTGACGCTCGGTAGCCTGCAGCGGTACTGGCTGGAACCTCTGATCACGAGTCTGGGTGAGACAGCGATGTATTTCGGAGCAACTGGGCTGACGGCGATTACCGATAACGCCGCGTTGACTTACCTGGGATCACTGGTGAAGGGGATCTCGTCGGATCTGAAGTACGCTCTCGTGGCTGGGGCCGTGACGGGCGGAGGACTGACGGTGATTGCCAATGCTCCGAATCCAGCGGGGGCGGGGATTCTGCAATCGTCGAAGTCATTCGAGTTGCACGGAATCAACCCCCTGGGGCTGTTTCTGGGCGCTCTCTTCCCGACTGCGATGGCGATTGTCTTCTTCTGGTTCGTGCCGTAGCCAGAGTCTTGGTGATCAGACGCTGGTGGCAAGACTCCATCGAGGGAAGTCAACCTCTCATCCAGTCAGCGAGGAGTGCCGATGAGGTTCTCTCTTGGTTTGGTTTGGCGAATCTGATCGCCTCGATCCATGTTCGGGAGACTGCGGTATGCCACACGTCGTTTCCATCCAGGTCGCAGTTCCCACCGAGTTCGGGGCAGATGACGCTTCCGATCCCATGGACCAGCGGTGGCTGACCAGCTTCTACAAGCAGCCGGTCATGGGGCCCGTGAAGGTCCATGCCGATCGCATTGAGGGCAATGAGCAGGCTGATCTGCGTTTTCACGGAGGACCCGACAAGGCCGTGCTGGCGTACTCCGCTGATCACTATCCAGCTTGGCGTGATCAACTCGCGCTGCCCGAAATGGGTGGGGGCGGGTTCGGTGAAAACCTGACGATCAGCGGGCAAACCGAGGAAACCGTCTGCCTCGGTGATCGCTACGCCATTCACAATGTCATTCTGGAAGTCAGCCAGCCGCGACAGCCCTGCTGGAAACTCGCCCGCCGCTGGAGAGTTGTGGACCTGCCAAAACGCGTGATTCAGACCGGCCGATCGGGGTGGTATTTTCGCGTCATCCAGCCGGGAGAGATCACGGCGGGGCAGGAGATCACTCTGCTGTCGCGGCCACACGCCGACTGGCCGCTGACTCGTGTGAATCAGGTCTTCTACACCAGGAACAGGCACCCCGCCGAGCGTCAGGCTCTGGCCGCAATCCCGGAACTCGCCGAGGCCTGGCGAGCGGATTTGGAATAGCTTCGCGGGAACGAAGTACGGCGATAGCTGGCGAGATTCATCTGGATGATCGGACGCGATCGAGTCGGGATGCTACCGTGAACCGAGTTGATATCCCCACTCATGTCAGTAGAGAGCTGCCAACTCTACTTACCACAGATCGAACCAGCCCGATTTCTGTTTTGGTGGAGTGGCCTTCTGACGGCGAACATCTGACGCGGAATAACTTGCCGCACCTGACGTGATGACCCGCCCTTCGGGGAGCAGCACGCAGCTGAGGTCGCCGTGAAAGCCACCGGTTGTGTCGATCAGGATTTTTCGCGAGGAGAACTGCACCTGGGGGACCTGCACGTGTCCGGAGACCACAACCTGCGGGCAGTCTTCGGGTGGGGCGGCGTGAATCAGGCTCTTGGAGCACAACCACTCCGGGCGGTTCAGCGAGAAGTCCCGCTCCCGCAGTATCGACCGCTGCACCTTATAGGGTTGGTTCGGGCTGAGACCTGCATGCACAAAGAGAAAATCGGGATGCTCGACGCACCACGGCACATCCGACAGAAACTGCTGGTGCTCATCCGGTATCTTGTTCTTCAAGTCATCCAGGTCGCCAAACTGGGCTCCGTAGCTTTCGAATGTCTGCTCGGATCCGTAGTGTGCGATCCAGCGCTGGTCCCAGTCGGAATAGCTGGGGGTATTGACGAGCTTGACGGCGGCTGCCATCGCCAGTTCATGGTTCCCGGCGATCGCCGTGGTCCGCTCATGCTGCTTTTGCAGCTGGACCATCATCTCGACTGCCGAACATGGATCGGGACCACGATCGACCAGATCTCCAATGAAGACGATCCATCGCTCCTGATAGTCGGGCAGGGCCTGCAGCTTCTTCAGAACAACATGGAGTTTGTCTGTCTGGCCGTGAACGTCGCCGATGACTGCCACGGGGCCGTCGATCGATGTGAACAATCTCATGAAAATCCATCCCGAGCCGGGTCAGTGGCTCCGTAGCCGAGCTGGGGCCACGATGTCGATGCGGGATCATAGGAGCGACCCCCAATCGAGGACAAGGCGGTTCGTTTCGAGTACGATTTCTGGCATTGATGATTTGAGTTGTGCCCATTGGTTGTACAGTGCCGGACTCGGCTCTGGGGGCGATTCAAAGATGAACTTTTCACAAGGCTCCCGAGATGGTTCGATTGGGGTATCTGCTCGTTGTGGCTGTCTTGGTCGGGCTCGGGGGAGTGGTCTCCCACGCTCAGGAACAGGGGATCGCCGATTTTTCGAAACTCAACGGAGAGACTGACTGGCCCTGGTGGCGTGGACCTTCACGAAATGGGATTGCCACGGAGACCACCGTCCCGACCAAGTTCGGCGATGGGGAGAACATGGCGTGGAAGGCCAAGGTTCCTGGGCGTGGTCACTCCTCGCCGACCGTGGTGGGTGACCGCATCTATCTGACCACCGCTTTCAAAGAGGACGAGCGGCATTGTGTCGTGGCTTTTGATCGCCAGACGGGGCAGGAGGTCTGGCAGATCGAAGTGAATCAAGGTGCGTTTCCTAAAAAGAATCACGCGAAGAACACCGAGGCGACCCCGACCATCGCCTGTGACGGAGAGCGTCTGTTTGTGACGTTCTACCACCACAATCAGGTAGAGCTGATTACACTCGATTTCGATGGCAAAGTGCTGTGGCGGAAGAAGGTGGCCGACTTTCACCCCAAGATGTACGAATACGGGTACGCCCCGTCGCCGATCATCTATCGTGGGAACGTGATCGTCGCGTCGGAGTAC
>QWOR01000198.1 GCA_003669575.1 Planctomycetota bacterium
GACGGAGTTCATCGCCCAGAGGGGCGGGTGTGTCGGTAGCAACCACTTGCAGACAGGATTCGAGGCTGCGACCGGTTTTCGCGGCACGGGCGAGCTCATCGACCATGGGTGGCATCTGGTTCATCATGACGGACTGGCGTCGCGACCGCATGATCACAGCGACGATGATCGGAGCCAGGAAGCCAAAGAATGCTCCAATGGCTGCCGTGATCGGGTTTTCCTGCAGTACGAACGTCAGTCCACCCACAGCGACACCCGAACAGAGACTCAGCGCCAGCACCATGCTCGGCGAGAGCTCGATCCCGGACTGAATCATCAGCAGGTCGAACCACGAGTTGATGCGATTGCCCAAACCGTCGGAATTGCTCTCGGCGTAGGTCTCCTGCTCACGCAGGATGCCTCCGAATTCAGGTCGAGGAGTGATGACTTCGCTGGACATGTCTGCCTCGGGTCGGGTCAGTGGGACAGAGGGTCTTGTCTGCCGGTGTCACATGAATGTCGATCAGACAGACGGGAGTGTCTGCCTGACGCGGGAGTTCAGGAGAAGATCGAAGTGGCTTCGAAGCCCGACTTCAGCTCGCGGGCGGCGAAGAGTTTCGGGTTCACGTCGATTCCTCGAGCGGCGATGCGGCGAACACACTGCGGTTCGTAGCCGGTCGCGTAGAACGAACCGAGCATGCGGCCCGCTCCATCCACACCGGCCATGCGGTAGACGAAGATGTCTTCGATGTCGAACTCACCGTTGGTCACGCCGGTCAGTTCCGAAATGCGGATGACCTTGCGTTCGCCATTCGCCAGACGGGCGACGTGCAGGAAGATCTGGATCGCCGAGGCGACATACTGACGGGCCACACGGGTCGGCAGTTCGGCTCCCGACAAGGCAATCATCAGTTCCAGACGCTGCAGGGCGTCGCGAGTGTCGTTGGCGTGGACGGTGCTCATCGAGCCGTCGTGGCCAGTGTTCATGGCCTGCAGCATGTCGAGGACTTCACCGCCACGAGATTCGCCGACAATGATCCGGTCGGGACGCATCCGCAGTGAGTTTCGCAGCAGGTCGCGGGGCGAAACCATCCCCTTGCCTTCCACGTTCGAGACGCGGGTCTCAAGACCCACGACATCGGCCTGTTGCAGCTGGAGTTCGGCAGTTTCTTCGATCGTGATGACACGTTCGGTCGCGGGGATGAACCGGCTCAGGTTGTTGAGCATGGTCGTCTTACCGGCGCCGGTACCACCCGACAGCAGGATGTTCATGCGTCCGCGAACACAGTGAATCAGGAACTCGGCCATTTCGGGGGCCAGTGTTCCCATGCGGACCATGTCCTCGAACTGCAGGATCTTGGTCTTGAAGCGACGAATCGACAGGGTCGGTCCCCGCAGTGCCAGCGGAGGAATGACCGCATGCAGACGTGATCCGTCGGGCAGCTTGGCATCGACCATCGGCGAGGTCTCGTCGATGCGACGACCGGCCTGGCCGACGAGCCGCTGAATGAAGTGCAACAGATGAGCATCGTCCGCGAACTTCACATCGGTTCGCTCGAGCAGACCATTGCGTTCGACGAAGACGGTATCGTGTCCGTTGACGAGAACATCGCTGATCTCGGGATCGTCCATCAGCTCCTGGAGTGGTCCGAAGCCGTAGATCTCATCCATCAGCTCCTGCACCATCAGGTCACGATCGCGACCGGTGAGGTTCGCCTCGGGACGGGCACACAGGTGGGTGGCCAGACCTTTCAGCTGCTTACGAAACTCCTCATCGCCCAGCTCGCCCGACTTCGACATGTCGATCGAGTCGACGATCTGTCGGTGGAGCTTGGTCTTGAGTTGCTGGAAGGTTCGACGGTTATCGACGCCCATGGCAGGTGGTCCTGTCAAACGGTCTTGAATGTTCTCAGTGACTGAGGAACAGTTTGAAGATGTAAGGGTTGGTCTGCTCTGTCCCGTCACCACTGAGCCAGGCGGCATCGTGTGACGAAAGGAGAGCAGTTCGAGTGGCGATCACGGCGGGTTGCACGGTCATCTTCATCTGGGTCGGTCCCTGCTCCTGAATCGCCAGGATGCGGATCGCCGCCAGATCGACGATGGCTGCGGTGCCGATCACGTTCGAAGTAGGTTGATGATTGATGTAGAGCCCGCAGATGCGAGCCTGGCCGACCAGTTGCTGGAGTTCGTCCATCACCGGGGTGTTACTCGCGGCATCGACATCCAGAATCTGCGGTCCCTGGTCGGTGCGGAACTCGCCACCGAAAGACTTGAGTTGAGCAACGGTCCAGCCGGTCTTGATCTGCTCAGCCACACGGCGTTCAGACATGCCGGTCCCGATGTCCATGATGAGCGCATTCACCTTGGACGCCTCTTCGGCATCGGCACTGGTGTAGGTCGTGTGGAGGGTGATCTCGGGAATTCCATCGGGCCCGTTGGTCACTTCGCCCGTTTCAGAGTCGTAACCATAGAGGTCGGTCCCCAGTCGCCTGTTGATCATGTTCATCCAGGTGTCCTCGCGACGGGGATCCGCATGGGTGTACATGATCGCAATGGGGAGTGCTGGCACCGGTGACTTGTCACCCGGCTGGACTCCAATGATGCGGTTATCGATGCTGGCTTCGGCGATGGCCTGCACATTGCCGCGAGTGTTGGAAGTCAGTTCCCGAAAGAAGAGTGCCACCGGGTTACCCCGGCTGATCAGTCGAGCCGCCCGCACCACGCACGTCGTGGGGCGATCGGTCTCTTCGACGAATTCCGGGTGACCGTTTTCGGAGGACATCTCGATTGTGCCGACCTGAACGTCGCCGTTGTCACCGTCCTGGAGATTGACCGCCGTACCGACGGAGAAGTTCTTCTGTCCAGTCGCGATGGCTGCCTCGCGGGCGGGTGCCACCAGATCCACTGGCGGCGGCTGGAGGCGAGCATCGCTGGCCAGCTGTCCGGCTCCGGCCAGGGCGGCGGCTTCCGCGGCGGCCTGCAGTTCGATCTGAGCGGCATCGAGCCAGAGACGATCGAAGACGAGAGCCAGACAGGCTCCCACCACCAGCAGAGCCATGGCGACAAACATGACGATGCTGCCACGGCGATGACGCGTGGTGGCAGCGAGTCGGTTTGAACGCAATGACAACACAGGGTGTCTCTTCATCACGAGGGGCTCAATTTCAGAACCGGAACCATTCCGATTCGCACAGGGCACCGTCCATGAGCGTCGAAAGACCAACCGCCGATCTGGAGTTCGGCGGGGCCTGTTCGTTGCGTATCACAACTAGGGATTGCCTTCGGGAGCTCCGCCAGCCGCACCATTTCCAACGGCGCCTCCGGCTGCTCCGGCGTCGGATCCACCTCCGCCACCAGCTGCTCCGACACCGCCGAAGCCTGCGGTCGAATCACCGACAGCACCTTGCGGTACGGAGTAGAGTCCGTTGCCGTATCCATTGCCGTAGCCGCCATTGCCTCCTCCATAACCACCGCCGTAGCCGTAGTCATCGCGGCGGCGATCCATGGGAGGTGGTGGCGGATCGTTGTTGCCGTTGTATCCACCGTAGTAGTCGTTCCCGTAGCCGTATCCGTTGGCATAAGCGGGACGGTTGTAATCGAATCGCTCAATCGCATAACGATCGCTGCGCAGACCATCCTTGAAGGTCTGCAGACGGCGGCTGGCTCCGGAGAAGAGCTCGGTCACCGTGGGACGAATCTCTTCGCTCTTCTTCGGCTCGAGCGGCTTCAGACCCAGGATCTCGTCGAGATAGGCCCGGTCCTGCTCACGCAGAGCGAACTGGTTCTCGGCCTTGCCATCGGGTGTGTAGACCAGGGTCATCTGACCCTTCTTGCTGGCGAGCAGCAGAATGTTGGCGTGATCGGGAGTCATTTCGAGAGTCACGGTATTCTGACCACGGGCGACAGCGGGTTCATTCGATCCGCTGACGCTGCGATTCAGGGCAATCACGCGGACTCCCTTGAACAGAGTCATGATCATGCCACCGTTGCGAGCGGCATCCCGCTGCCACGCCGGTACGAAGTGGATGTCGACGTAGTTCCCGGGCTTCACGAGGCCATCGACAGCTGCGGTGCCATCGGCCAGCGAGATGGTGACCGCTCTCATACCTGGGCTGATATCAAGTGGAGGACCATCGTTGGGAGCGTACAGGTCGAGGGTGCTGATCGCCTGAGCGGCTTTGATCTTCGTCTTGACGACTCGATCCAGCAGGACGCGATCGCTCTTGACGATATCGCGGGTCAGTTTCGACTGCAGCAGCTTGCCGATCGCCAGGTGCTGCTTGGTGATCAGCGTTCCAGGCTCCAGGTCAGCGATGGCCATCGGCACATCGATCAGCTGATCCACGGGCGGTGCCTCATCGCGAGCCAGCAACTTCTTGCCGACGTAGACGACCACGAGGCCACCGATAATCAGCAGCATCAGCAGCGTAAGAGTGGCGGGTGACATACGTTTCACTTCAAGGTCTCCAGAGGTTCCAGACGTGCGTGTTTGGAGGTTGTATTTGGTGACGGTCCATCGTCTGACGGGGATCATTCCTTCGCCATGTGTGTTTCACAGATCAGCTCTCGGCCCTTGAGGCTATAGCCAATCAACCAGAGCAAATCGGGAGCTGCCGCAGCCATCGGGACCACCACGGCCACGCTGACATCATCACCTGTCTTATCCCCCAGGCTCGTGATCACCCGGGCTCGGGGAGCGAGACGACCACCGAGCGAGGAACGCACCTGCTGTTCGACCGACTCTTCAGTGGCTCCGTAGAGTCGGGCCGCCCGGGCACCAGCTCGGCTGGCCTCCACGACATCGCCGCGGGCAAAAAAGAGCAGGGAGAACTCGAGCAGACCGAACAACAACACCGTCATGATCGGGAGCGTGAGCAACAGCTCGGCACTCAGGATCCCGCGGTGGCGTCGACGATTCAGAGGAGTACTGGATGTGCGTAACATCACGCCGCCTCCACTGACTGGGTTTGGACGGGGGCGGTCTGTGTCGGAACAGCCTGATCCAGCGTCGGCAACTTCCAGGCCATCACCAGCCAGGTCGCGACGCACACCGGAATGGCATAGGCCATGATGCGGCGACGCTTCTTGTCTTCCGCAGATTCGGGTTGAGCCTTGCCTTCGGCGGTTTTGCCTCTGGCGAGGTATTCGGTCTTCATGCCGCGAACGCCCTTCGAGAAGACGCTCCAGACGATGATCAGGGTCGTACCGGCGATCACCGCAGCTGTGCTGGCCATCAGAACGTATAGCGTCAGCCGGTAGCCGAGCCACACACTCAGAGCGCCCATCAGCTTGACATCCCCGCCGCCTCCCCCGCCGACAATCCAGAGGACGAACAGCACGCCAAATCCGACCAGAAATCCCATCGCGGCATTTCCGATCCCGGGCCAGCCGTGGAAGATGCCTTGATAGATCCAGCCCGCCGCAAACACGGGCAGAGTCAGATTGTTGGGGATCCGGTGCTGGCGATAGTCCCAGATCGCGGCGACCGCTGTGAACAGGGCCACAACGACAACGAGGATCCAGGAAGCGAGGCTCAACTGAGGCATCGAAGTACTCTTCCCTCTGAGGGAATAGAGACAATGGTTCAAGTCTATGCTGCAAACCTAACACACGTTGACGAAAGAGACGGTGCATGTTGCCAAATCGTTACATGATTCCCCGTCCGCAATGTTCACCATGACGATTACGCCAGTCGATGCGCGCTGTTTTCCTTGATCAACAACGCCCAGCCCCCACAAGAATTGGACCGCATGTTGTGAATAATCGATACAACCGGTTCACCTGAACTTGAGGATCGAGTCTGCTCATGGACTCGGCGTCATAAGTGATCCAATCGGGCCAATCGTGAGAGGGAGCCTAAGTCGAGACTCAATTGCCGTTCTTGAGGACTCGCGGCGAAACACCCTGCCCGACTGAAGCTGATTCACGCTGTCCGACGACATAACAGTCAGTCTTGACCGGAAATGGAGGGGCGCAGGCAGCCACTCTCCGGCGAAACGGTTTCACGTCATGCCCTTACGTCAAGCGGAGCCGAAAATCCATGTTCCTCGCTGCACAATTCACCGACGATCAAGTCGCAGTTATCGGGTGTGCCATCGTGTTTGCTGGCTGTCTGATCATGATGCTGGTGAGCCAGAAGATCGGTGATAGCGTCCGTGGCCGGGGTCGTCACACGAATCGTGCGTCTGTGGCTTTCCCATCCCCACGCCAGAACACCACCGAACAGCGCAAGGCTGCTTGAGTTCCCGGGCAATGGATGCTTGCCTGAAATTTCGCAGACGGCGATCACTGAATCCAAAAAGGATCTGGCGTACGCCGTTTGCTCAGTGTTACCATCAGGCCACGGAATCAACCGGTTCTCAATACTTCGGTCAGAGGTTGTGCTCATGAAGTTCAAAATGTTGGCCTTCGGTCTGGCGATGTGGTCATGTGGCTATTGGATGGGGAACGGAGATCTTCCTGAAGTGTCCGCCTTGACCGCACAGGACGACGCGAGTGGGCTGTCGCAGGAAACCGCCATCAAGATTCAAGCCGCCCACGAAGCGTTGAAATCCGCGATGGATGCTCTTCAGCAGGATGGCAAATACGAGGGGCTCAGTGAGACCCCGAACGCCTATCTGGTCCTGTCTGGAGGAGGCAACGCCAAGGAGGACCTGACTTCCGGTCAGGGTGTAGACCCCGAGACGTTTGCGGCTCTCTACGCACGACAAGTCAATCAGGACATCCTGGATGGGCTGACGGTCGATGATCAGGGGCGGTTGCTCTACAACGATCAGCTGATTCGGCTTTACTCGAAGTCCCGTCTGGAACGGACCTTCGCGGAACGAATCAAGTTGTCTTTGGCCGGAAGCGGAAAATCGCCCATTGGCAACGAGAAATAGTCCGAACAGTCCGGGCGTGTCGATCCTGCCGACGTTGTCGTGTCGTTCCTGAACGATCAGGGCAAATGTCAGGCAAATGTGATGGAATATGTTTGGGGGTCTGTCGAGTGAGTGGATAGACTCGATTGCAGGCGTGGATCGCGCCTGTCCATCCCTCTGTCGTTCGATGATCAAGTCTGGCGCGCCGTTGGCGTGCCTTCTATCCTGACAATCAGGTTCTTCCTGAGGAGTTGGTGTATGCGTTCCCTCAAGGTGAATGCGTTCGCATGGCTGAGTGGCTTGGCCTTGGCTGGTACGGTGGTGACAGCGGGTTTCGTTTCAGCAGCATCCCCAGTCACCGACGCCGCAGTCCTCTATAGTCATCAGGCTCTGGACGGAAATTCCTACTTTGCGATCTCGGTCCAGGGACCGACTCGCAATGTCGAGGCTGTCCCGCACGACCATGTGATCCTGATTGATACGTCTGCCAGCCAGGTCGGTGAGCATCGTGCCATGGCGCTGGACGTTCTGCAAGAACTCCTGGCTGCGCTCCCGGGAACAGACCGTGTCCAGGTCAATGCGATTGATGTTCGTACCACTTCGCTGACCAAAGGGTTTGTTGCTCCACAGCAGGCTCTCGATTCAGCCATCCCCACGCTGAAGACCCGCTTGCCAGCGGGTGCGACCGATTTGTTGACCGCCTTGAACGCGGCCTCAGAGCAAATCGAGAAGGGACGTGAATCGTCGATCGTCTACATCGGCGATGGAATGAGCACCGCACATCTGCTTCAGCTGAACGAGCTCGAATCGCTGGTGAACAGCCTGCGTGAGCGGCACATCCCGATCCACGGATTCGCCGTGGGTGCCAACAAAGACCTCCGCCTGTTGGGCACGCTGGCCCAGACCACCGGAGGTATGGCTCTGATCGACGATTCGGTCCAGAAGGCCGATGCCGTTGGTCAACAGTTGGCCAACGCGATTGATCTGCCGGTGATCTATCCCACATCGCTGAAGGTGGAATGGGACGCTCAGGTGGTTCCACAACAGCCGCTGCCTCTGCGGTCTGACCGGGCGACTTTCTACCTGGCTCGAGGTCAGTGGTCCGCTGGCGCTGCCCTGTCGGTCAAGACCCCGGAAGGTGACCTCAGCTGGAGCGTTCCCACTGCCAAGTACAGCCAGGGGAATCAGTTCCTGACCGGTATCTGGAACCAGGCCGTCGCGAATCGTGGATTGTCGGTGCCGTTCGCAGGCGTGACGTTCCTGAACGCCGCTCATCAGTCGTTCATTGACCACGTCGAACAGCTGGAGCTGGCTGCCGATAGCTCTCTGGAAAAGGGAGATCTGGCTCGACTCGAGATCCTGACCGCAGAGTTGCGTCAGATCGATCCGGGCAACTCGCATGCGACGGGCCTCAAGAACAAAATCGGCCGCATGAAAATCCAGACCGTTGCACAAACGGAAGAGAAAAATGGGGAAGAAAGTCCCCCCACCGAGGGAGATGTGTTGCCGAAAGCGGCGGGCGAAGAAACACCCGAGCCGCCAGCTCCTGAGCCGGAAGCGGAAGGCGAGCCCGCACCCGAAGGGAAATCGACTCCTGCTGCACCAGCCCCGGAACCGGGCACAGAGGCTGAAGCAACCCCGACAGAAGAAGGGACACCCGCTGCCCCTGCTCCAGAACCGGGTGATGAACCCGCCATGGAAACGGCTCCCGAAGGGGAAGCCCCCGAACCTGACACAGCCTCTCCTCTGAACGGACGCCAGAAGCCGCTCGACCTGACTCCGATTGCTCAGGAAGAAGCGCGTCGCAAGGCGCGGACCCAGAAGCTGCGGATGCAACTCGAAACTGACATTACAGAGGCTCGACGGGCGATCTCTACCTCACCAGAAGCCGCTGTGACTTTGCTGGAAGGGTCGCGAGCCGGGATCAAGTCGGCGACAGACATTGACGCCGATGACAAGGCTCAACTCCTGAAGCAGGCTGATGCTGCTCTGACCGACCTGAAGAACAAGCAGGAAGTGCTGCGAGGACGCATCCAGGCCAGCGAACAACGCAAGGCCGAACAGGAAGCACAGCAACGGGTGATCGACTACGGTGCTGAGCAGAATGAAAAGCTGAAGCAGCTCGTGGACCGGATTCGAGCCCTGATGGACGATGGTTACCACGGCGACTCGAATGCGTTTGAAGAAGCAGAAGCTGTCGCGCGAATCGTCGAATCGATGACTCCCAATTCGGCCCTGGGTGCAGCGACTGTGTTTACAACAGAAGCTGCTGGACAGCTGTCGAAAGCGGAACACCTGCGGTCTCTCCGTTATGACCGATACCTGGAAACCCTGTATCAGGTCGAGCTGTC
This sequence comes from Planctomycetota bacterium, assembly GCA_003669575.1. Classification (GTDB taxonomy): domain Bacteria; phylum Planctomycetota; class Planctomycetia; order Planctomycetales; family Planctomycetaceae; genus TH-plancto1. The sequence continues at coordinate 9,191 of QWOR01000198.1, forward strand.
ACACGTTCCATTCCCGGATGAGCCTCCGGTCCGCTATCCCCCCGCTTCGGTCTGGCAGAACCTGACCCTGAAGCGGAAGAAGTGGAAGTCGGTTGACCTGCACAAGGACAGCCCGAACGAACAAAAGATCAGCGATGCACTCGATCAGGTGACCTCGCTTGAGTTTCCTGACAACACGCTGCGTGAAGTCATCGACTTCATCTCGGATCTGCATAACATCCCGATTCGTTTGGACGACAAAGCTCTGAGCGATGAAGGACTGGATGCTGAGACTCGCATCAATCTGGTTGTGTCTGGAATTACTCTGCGAAGTGCGCTGAACCTGATGCTGGAGAAAGTCGGCGATGTCGAGC
>QWOR01000115.1 GCA_003669575.1 Planctomycetota bacterium
AATGAGAATTCAAGGCGGTGATGAAACATCACCGCCTCTTCTATTGGTCTGGTCGAAAGGGGCAGACACAGTACACCGGCCCTTGCAGATGTGTTCTCCGGGTATCGATCCGCTATGATGCCCATGCCACATGTCAGCTGCCGGAGATCCTCATGAACTCATTGCTCATCTTCCGCATTGCCTGGCGTGCTCTCGCAAAAAACAAAATGCGGGCGGGGTTGACCGTCCTGGGCGTGGTCATCGGAATCGCAGCGGTCACTACAATGGTCTCGCTTGGCCAGAGTGCCAGCGCGCTGGTCCAGAGCCAGTTTGAATCGCTCGGCACGAACGTCATCATCGTGTTCCCCGAAGGTCGCCGCCGGCAGGGTGTTTCCAGCCAGTCGGTCAAACTCAGCTCCAAGGACTCCGAGGCAATCTCCAAAGAGTGCCCCTCGATTCTGGCCTCGTCCCCGATCGTGGGCACCGCCGGACAGGTCATCTATGGCAGCGCGAATGCCAGCCCGAACGAAATGCAGGGAGTCAATCAGGACTACCTGATTGTGCGGAATTGGGGCCTGCGATCGGGCGAGTTTTTCACCGAGCAGGATGTCACCAGCGCGAACAAGGTCTGTGTCATCGGGCACTCGATGGTCGCCAAGCTCTTCCAGACCGAGGACCCAATCGGTAGTTCGGTGCGTATCAAGAACATCCCGTTTCGGGTCATCGGCGTCCTGGAGAAGAAGGGGGCGAACCTCGTCGGCCAGGATCAGGACAGCATCGTCCTGATGCCGTTCACAACGGTCCGCAAGCGGCTCCAGGGATCGGAGTTCGACAATGTCCACGCCATCATGGCTTCGGCCCGGTCGATGCAGCTGATGACTCAGGCCGAATCCGAGATGGACCAGCTGTTGCTGGAACGACACCGTATCCAGGCTGGTGACCCTCGCGACTTCAAGGTCCAGAACATGACCGAGATCGCGAACGCGCTCGGCATGATTACGGGAACGCTGACGTTGATGCTGTCGAGCATCGCCGGGATTTCACTGCTGGTCGGTGGCGTCGGCATCATGAACATCATGCTGGTTTCTGTGACCGAGCGGACGCGGGAGATTGGAATTCGCATGGCGGTGGGAGCCACGCCGGGAGACATCCTGAAGCAGTTCCTGGTAGAGGCGATCATGCTGTCCTGCGTCGGCGGCTTGATCGGATTTGGTCTGGGTGTGGCCGCCTCCGTGGGCATGGTGACGCTGATTAACACACTCTCCAGCGGAATGAAGTGGACGCATCAGGTCTCCCTCACCGCAGCTGTGGTCGCCTTCCTGTTTGCCGCCGCTGTGGGGGTCTTCTTCGGCTTTTATCCGGCCCGACGAGCCAGCCAGCTCGACCCCATCGACGCGCTGCGTTACGAGTAATGCTCGTCCCTGCTGGCCATCCGCTATTCGCCATCGGCCTCTTCCCTACCGTCCCAGCGAGATCAGGGACTTCAGCAGCCACTTTGTCCACGGCGTCAGTCGCGTCTTGTTGTACTGATCGCCGATCTTTCGCAAGGCGTCCGCTTGAGTCGGATAGGGGTGAATCGTGGAGGCCAGCCCCTTGAGGCCGATTCTATTTCGCATGGCCAGCGTGACTTCGGAGATCATCTCTCCCGCATGAGCAGCCACAATCGTGGCCCCGACAATGCGATCCGTCCCGCGGCGGACATGGACCTTCACAAAACCTTCGGTCTCGTTATCAAGGATTGCCCGGTCGACGCTGCTGAGCGGCTGGGTGAATGTATCGATCCCAATTCCCTGTCGCTCGGCATCCGATGGCAATAGCCCCACGTGGGCGACCTCCGGCGAAGTATAGGTACACCACGGGATGATCAGCTGGCTCGCTTTCGCCCGGGCCCAGAACAGGGCGTTCTGAATCACGATCCGGGCCAGAAAATCAGCTGCGTGCGTGAACTTGAACCGCGAACAGATATCACCGGCAGAATACACGCGAGAGTTGGTCGTCCGCAGTCGATCGTCGACGGTCACTCCATTTTTGTCATAGGCGATCCCCGCAGCTTCGAGGTCGAGCCCCTCGACGTTGGGCGCCCGGCCAGTTGCGACTAGGACGGCATCGAAAGCATCGCGACGTTCTTCCGCTCTACAACGCGAGACGACCGTCGTCTCTGAGCCAGATCGGCTGAGAGACTCCACACGAGTATTCGTACGAATCAAAATCCCCTCGCGACGAATCACCTCCATCACAATACGAGCAGCATCGGGATCATCTTTCGTCAGGATGCGATCCGTGGGCTCATAGACGGTGACCTGGGCCCCGAGCCGGGCAAAACACTGGGCCATCTCACACCCGATCGGCCCGCCACCGATGACTGCCAGGCGGCGAGGCAGTTCAGTCAGGTTAAAGAGGTTTTCGTTGGTGAGTACGTTGGACCGAGCCACTCCAGGGATATCGGGGAGAGCGGCACGGGCTCCGGTGCAAATGGCAGCTTTCTTGAATCTCAGTTGCTGTCCATCGACCTCAATGGCCTGGCCACTGTCAACAAAGCGAGCCTGGCCGAAGAATACATCGACGCCGAGAGAGCGAAACCTCTCGGCGGAATCGTGAACGCTGATCCCCGCTCGCAAACGCCGCATGCGTTCCATGACCTGAGAGAAGTCGACCAGCGGCTCGCCGTGAATGGTCACGCCCAACCCGGATGCCGCTCGCACATCGGCCGTCGCTCGCGCAGCCCGTAAGATCGCCTTCGACGGGACACAACCGTAGTTGAGGCAATCCCCCCCCATCAGATGCCGCTCGACCAGAGCCACCCTGGCTCCCAGTCCCGCAGCCCCGGCCGCCGTCACGAGGCCCGCTGTCCCGGCCCCGATCACAACGAGATCGTATCGACCCGATGGCTTGGGGTTCACCCAGTTGTCCGGATGAACCTGGGCGGCCAGTTCGCGATTGAACGAGTCATCGGGAGTCAGCTGCATAGAACTTGTCCCAATGAGCCTGGACCGCGGACTAACATGGCCTGCCTATTCCCCTTCGACTACCAAACGTCAGCAGCGGCAACTCGCTTCGCAGCGGCCAGTTCATCAGTCGGGCGGCACTCCAGCCCGACGAAGTCGTGGTACCCGAGATCGTGGGCCTCTTTGAGGACGCGGTTGTAGTGGATCTCGCCGGTCCCCGGCTCATTGCGTCCCGGGTGATCGGCCAGTTGGAGGTAACCGATCGTCTTGGTCTCCATGCCTTCCCGCAGGTGACCGCAGAGGTCACCTTCCGTAATGTGCATGTGGTACAGGTCCCAGTTGATTTTGACGTGGGAGGAGCCGACTTCCTGGCAGATCTTGATGGTCGGAGCGCTGCCATAAAGGCAATGGCCTTTGTGGTCGACGCGGATGTTCATCGGCTCCAGGATCAGCGTCAGGTCGTTGTCCTCGGCGATCGGAGCCACCCGTTTGAGGGCTGTGATCACATTCTTGTGCATCTCTTCCTGGGTCATACCCGGCACATCGTTCCCCGCCACGACACAGGCTTTGTTGCACTTGAGGATCTTGGCCACCTTCACCGATTCGCGGATCGCCTGCTCGACGGCGTCGTGATTCTGCAACTCGTTCATGCCGGGCTTGAAACCCCATGCGGTGAACTGAGCGACCTGGACTCCAAGCTCCTCGCAGAGTTCTGCCACGGCCAGGATGTTCTTGTTCGCATACGGCCAGAACTCGATCGCAGGGAAGCCGAGCTTGGCAGTCTCCTTGATCCGGTCCATGAACGGCAGCTTCGTCCACCACATCTCGCAGTTCACGGCGAACTTCGTATGCGGCGTTTTGCCGATCGACTTGAGGTCATCCGCTTCCGCAGCTGCAACATGCACGGCCGACGAAAGACCGGAAACAGCTGCGATCCCCGAAGCTAATGCTGTGGAAGAAGCGAGAAAACCGCGTCGATTGAGAGAGGACATGGAGCGACTCCGGGAAGGTGGTGAAGCGGACCACCTCAGAATACGGAATCGCAAGATCAAACAGCAAGCAGGTCACGAGACACCAAAATCGCCGATCATCACGATCAGCGACTTTGGAATCAGCGAGTCTCGGAGAGGCGGTCGACCTGTGAAACTTCGGTTTGACTGGTGACTGGAGGCAGGTGCGGCTTCGGGACGGGTTGCTCGGGATGGACAACGGTATTGGGCCGCTGCTCCGCGGTCGAGCGCTCGGCGGAGGCAGTCGACAGTGAGATCTCTGGCAGCACGCTGGCGGGCTGAAGGGCTGGAGCGGGGATCGGCTTGGCCCAGTTGAAGACGAAGTTCCGAATGACCCAGCGGACGGCCGCACCGCAATGCCGCCAGATCATGCTTTGCATCCACGGCGTCTGCAGACGGTAGATCTGCTTCGCAATCCAGGTCCGACGCGCCAATGACTTGCCGAGCGAGCTGCGCAAGACGCGGTTCTTGTATTCAGCCAGTGAAAAGTCGCCCGACTCAAAGGCGTCGCGGATCATCTCGGCGGCGATAGGGCCATATCCGAGGGCCGGGCTGATTCCCTCGCCAAAGGCGGCATCGACCCCGGCGGCATCGCCGACCAGCATCAGACGGGGCGATGAGAAAACCCCCTGGGACAGGAACATCCGAATGGGGTGCCCCTGCAGTTCGTAATCTTCCATACGGTGGCCGTAGCGTTCGAGGTACTCCTTCATGACGGAGCGCAGCGAACCCGACGACTTCCCCTGGGGGTTGATGCCGCTGTCGTAGGCGCCGAAGTTCCGCATCGGTCGCCCATTGAGCTTCATCGGGAAGCACCAGGAGTAGCCCTGAATCCCCTGGGCCACGCAATCGAAATCCATCACCGCTTCATTCGCCTCTGCCTGCCCCAGGCCGATCGACGACTCCATCGGGGTGTACATCTCGACGACGCGGGCGACCTGGGTTGGGGCGTCTGGCCCGACGTATTTGCGAACCATCCCTTTCGCCCCGTCGGCTCCGACGACGATCTTCGCACGAAAGTCGCCCTGATTTGTCCGGACGACAACCCCATCCGACTCGACCTGCAGATCTGTGACCGTGGTCTGTTCACGCAGTTCGATCCCGCGATGCACCATGTTCGCGGCCAGCCAGGCATCGAACTCGTTACGGCGCACAACTCGAAACGCCCGCTCGCCCATCCGCATCTTGAACCCGGCGTTGTGGTAGTTCAGATGGATCCACTTGGCGTCAGCCTGGGGGACTTGTGAGAGATCGAGCCCCAGATTCTGCAGACACGTCTCAACATCGATCACGCAACCGCCTCCGCACAGCTTGTGACGGGGGTGTGTGTCGCGTTCTAACACCAGGGTACGGGCAGCGATTCGCGGGGCCATCTCCGCGAGATGCATCGCAGTGGATGCACCGGCTGGCCCGGAACCAATGATAATGACATCGTAATCCATGAGATCGCAGCAGATTGGAAATGGGCTTCGGCGATATGCCTTAGCTGCACATTCGGAATAATCAGAAAGTCATTCTGCCCGAACGATATCAGTGAAAGCAAATCGGATTCCAACCGAAACACGGGTTCAGCCGCGAGGCATTCCGATTCCACCAGATTTGCGATGTAGGAAGTCTGGCGGGAGTCTAAGGGGCACACGCAATACACAGAAAATTACCTGGTCATACAGATACTCACGCTTGTCATGTGAGCAAATCACCCGACACCTGCCACATCGTTGGCGGTTCGATTATTTCAGTTTTGAGACAGGTCCCCGTCGAGACAAACGTGCCATTTTCCCGACGTTCGACGGTGCAAAAAGTAAACGCAATTGCCCCCAGCCAATCACAGGGCGAAGCGGGCAAAAATCAGACGCTTCCCAGTACCAGGCAGGCGTTGTGGCCACCAAATCCGAAGCTGTTCTTCAGGATTCGATTGATCTTCATATCACGAGCCTGATTCGGCACGTAATCGAGATCACAATCGGGATCGGGGTTTTCGAGATTCGAGGTGGGGGTCGCGACCTGATGCAGAAGGGACTGAACGCACAGGGCAACTTCCACTCCGCCGGAAGCTCCCAGCAGGTGACCGAGCTGACTCTTGGCACTGGAGATGGCCAGCGTCTTGGCATGTTCACCGAAGACCGCCTTGATGGCGAGAGTCTCAGCCTTGTCACCCAGTGGGGTACTCGTCCCGTGGGCATTAACGTAGTCGATGGCGGATCGGTCGATCTTGGCGTCACGCAGCGCCTGCTGCATGGCATACCGGGCTCCACTGCCATCGGCACACGGAGCTGTCATATGGGTTCCGTCGGCGGACATCCCGTAGCCAAGGATCTCAGCCAGAATGTTGGCGCCGCGAGCTTTTGCGTGTTCGTATTCTTCGATCACGATGATGCCCGCGCCTTCGGCCATCACAAATCCGTCGCGCTCGCGATCAAACGGTCGGCTGGCAGTCTGGCAATTATCGGATCGGGTGGAGAGGGCCTGCATCCGGCTGAATCCAGACAGCCCCATCGGCGTGAGAGCGGCTTCGCTCCCCCCAGTCACCATGATGTCGGCCATGTCGCCCTGGATCAGCTTGAATGCATCACCAATCGCATTGGTCGCCGAGGCACATGCGGTACAGACAGCGCTGTTCGGACCTCGCAGGCCCCACATTACTGAAATGTTACCGCTGCCCGCGTTGACCAGCAGCTTCGGGATCATGAACGGGGAAACCCGCGCTGGCCCCTTCTCATAGAGAGTCTGGTGCTGAGTCTCAATTTCGTTCAGACCACCAATTCCGCTACCGACCAGCACGCCGTGTCGATAGGGATCGCCCTTGCTGAAATCGAACCCCGAGTGACGGATCGCTTTCTCAGCTGCCACGACGGCAAACTGCACAAAGCGGTCCATCCTCTTGAGCTCTTTTTCCATATGCTTCAAATGCTCAACGGCATTGAAGGTCGTGATTTCACCGCCGAAGTTCACCTTCCACTGGGAGCAATCGAACCGGCGAACCGGTCCGATCCCACTTTTGCCTGCGCAGACGTTATCCCAAAACTCGGGGATCTCAGTTCCCAGAGTGGTGACGACGCCTAAACCGGTGATTACTACTCGACGGGCCATCCGTGACATCCGCTACTTATGCGACTCGATGTAGTGCACCGCATCCTTGACAGTGCGAAGCTTCTCGTAGTCTTCGTCCGGAATACTTACTCCGAACTTGTCCTCGAATGCCATACCGAGTTCGACAATGTCGAGCGAGTCGGCCTTCAAGTCATCGATGAAGTTGCTTTCCAGCTTCACATCGTCGGCTGAAACACTCAGCTTTTCGCTGACAATTTTCTTGACGTCATCTTCCAGCGACACGCCCTACTCCTTCCGGGATGACCCGGTTGAATTCCGTTTCCCCGACATGGTTCCGAAGCTCTGCCCCCGAGGGCTTCTGCTGGACTGAAACCTTGTCGCAGCCTCCCCATCGGAGAATCGGCACGACCGCCAATTCCGGGAGGACCGGGAACATATAACGGCTCTGGCGGAACGTGTAAACGGCAAGCGCTACCCGATTTCCGACAATTCCCCGCCGTTTGTCGTGAACACTCGTTTCGGCCCGAGCCCAACCCAGTGGCAAAACCGAAATAGAGGGGGTGATTTCGTTCGACCTGGCCCGGGAACAATTCCATAAACCCCTTGCCACCAATGAGATCACTCCACGAGGACACTAAGCCCCCAGTTTGCTGATTACCCCGGACTGTGGCGACTGACTTCCCCCCAGAGCCTGTTGATTTGAAGCCATTGAAGTCGAATTTTTTGCCGCTTCCCCAGACCGCAGCTGATCTGTTGGAGGGATTGCTGCGATCTCAGCTTTTCGCAGAATCGATCTTCGGGCAGATTTTTGAGCAATCGAAACCCTATCTGACCTACCCCGCCGCTGAGTATGCAGCGGCACTGGTTCGGCGACGAGTCCTGACTACCTGGCAGACGAGCGAGCTGCTGGCCGGTCGAACGAGTTTTTATTGGGGCCCCTACCGCTTGCTGGGGAAACTGGTCACCGGTTCCGAATCATCTCTGTTTGTGGCCGAACAGCCGGGCGCGCAGCGTCTGGTCCTGCTGGAGGCGATCCCTCTGAACCAGCATTTGGGATGGCCCATCCATCGTGCAGCCTCGACTTCCGCGGACTCTCGACATCCACATGTGGCTCGCTGTGTTCAGGTTCGAACCACGGCGAGTCACCACCTGGTCGCCTATGAATTCATCGAGGCTGCATGGCTGCCGGATGTGGTTTCGAAGCAGCCGCCCACGAAATCACACATTGCCAATCTGGTCCTGCAACTGGCGAATACGTTAGCGGCACTCCGTCGAGAGACCATCGAGAAGTTTGATCCACGGCGGGCCATGATCAATGTCGAAGGCCAGTTGAAATGGCTCCCCGGGCCGCAGGCACCGTTCGGGAATCCGAATGGTGACGGCTCAACGGAATCGGGACGAGTCAAACCCCAGATGCTTGCCATTCTCAAGTTCGCACACTGGTTCGGTGGACTCCCTGGGATTACTCGCTGTCGCAATTTGGGTGAGGTCAGGCACTTACTTGGCCCGATTGCCAAGGCTTGGCGAGAATCGTATCGGGTAGAGTCAATTCCAGGCACGCGAGCTGTTCTCCACCGCATGCTGAGAAAAGGCCCCTCACTGAAACAGATCGAGAATCTCCACGCCCACCGGCAGTATGCTTTTTCGTCCGCACCGGCTCTGTCGCCAACTTCCGAGACGCCGAATTCTCGGTCCCGTGTCATCGAACCTGGGGTGGCATCAACCACAGCGACTCGTCAATCACGGCCGTTCACACAACAAGCCAAAGCTCGGACTGGGACGTTGCCTCAAACCCGAGGCCGATCAAGACAGCTGCTGCTGACCGCCGTCATTGGAGCTGTCGCATCCGGATTGATGGCCATGCAGTGGATGTGGCAATGGTCCGTCCCCGAGGCGAAAGCCCAGACGGAGACAAAGACAGACTCTGCGAAGTCGCCTGACAGATCCCGTTAAGCCCGACTGTTCATTCACGTCGCGGCACGGCCCTCGTCAGTCCGGAACTGTCACAAACAGATCCTGGCCGATCTCTTCAATTTGAAAACAGCTTTGTTGAATGCGACTGTTAAGACAGTGATGGCCAGTCGTCACATCGTACTGCCACCCATGCCAGGGGCAGGTGACGATATTGCCGGTGAGTTTGCCTTGCGCCACCGGTCCGCCAGCGTGGCTGCAGATTCCGTCGATGGCAGCCCACCCCGTCGCAGTCCGGAAGACAGCCACAATTCGGCTGCCGACGACAAACTCGCGTCCGGCACCTTCCGGGATATCCGCTGGGGCAGCCACTCGAACGCGTACCGGCATGGGCAAACCATCCTCTATAGGTCAGGGAACTCTTCCTGCATCCTACGTAGCGTTCGTGATTTCTCAACAGTCATCCAATTCCGAGAGCGTGTCACACTCTCGTTGGTCCTTGTTGGAATTGCCAGAAGCACTACTCATCTCACCGAGATGCGAAGGAATCAGGCCACACCGACTCGAGCTGGAGTCGTTTCGCGGGTGACAAACAACTCGGACTCTCGAGCCAGCGGTTC
>QWOR01000114.1 GCA_003669575.1 Planctomycetota bacterium
ATCTGGGTTATGTTTCCGGTGACTTTTCTGTCACCGGAGACTCCCTCATGCCTGACGTTGCCAGCCCACCCGCATCTCGCGTCAAGACCATCGGTATGATCGGCCTGGGCCTGATGGGAACGGCGATGACCGAGCGGTTCCTCGAGCATGGGTATGCCGTCCGGATCTGGAATCGCTCGAAGGATAAGGCTGATCCGCTGCTGCCACTCGGAGCAGTCTGGAGCGATAACCCGCTCGCAGAATGCGACCGCGTCATTATCAGCCTCTACACCACCCCCGTCGTAGAAGAAGTCCTGGAACAGTTGAAAGCCGGTCTGCACCCCGATCAGATCCTGATCGATACCACCACGGGCGAGCCGGAACAGTCGATGGCCCTCGCGGAGCGACTGGCCCAGCTGGGCGTCAAATATCTCGACGCCCCGATCTCCGGCTCGAGTGAACAAACCCGTCGCGGTGAGGCCACTGTGCTGGTAGGAGGTGGACGCGAGACCTTCGACGCGTGTGCTGATCTGTGGGCGATCATGGGCCAGCGGGTCTTCCCGGTCGGAGCGGTCGGCAGTGCCGCGAAGATGAAACTCGTGAGCAATCTGGTCCTCGGGCTGAACCGGGCGGCACTCGCCGAAGCCCTCATCTACGCCGAAACCATCGGAGTTGATCCGACAGCTGCGCTGGAGGTCCTCAAGGGAAGCATGGCCTACTCAAAGGTCATGGACGTGAAGGGCCGCAAGATGCTCGAACGCGACTACTCGGTCCAGGCCCGCCTATCACAACACCTCAAGGACGTGAGACTGATTCTGCAAACAGCCAGTCAACAGGGCGTTGAACTGCCCCTGTCCGCAGTCCACCGAGAGCTGCTGGAGACGGCCGAGAAAAAAGGCTTCGGCCAGCAGGACAACTGCTCGGTCATCGAGGCCTGGAGAGGAAAGTCCAGCTAACAGCAGCAAGAAGCGATTCCCCTGATCGAATAGACATGCCAGTCTGTCCCAGACTTCAGTGGAACTCGGCAACTTGTCGCGACCCAGCCCCAATAAAAAAAGCGAGCGGACTACGCATGTCCGCTCGCTCGTCAATCGCTCGTTAAAGTCCGACCGTAGCTCTTCGCATTAGGGTGCTGGAACCGGAGGATCCGCTGGAGTCGGCTCAGTCCCAGTCGGCATGGGGGCTGGCGGTGGGGCAACTGCAGGGGCGGGAGCCACAGCAGGAGCCGGAGCAGGTGCGGTCGGTGTCGGAGCCGCGGAGCTGCGGGCGGGCAGCTGCCCGTTCCACCCGGCATCCACCGACAGCAGCTTTACCGCCGACGTGACTTGACTCAGCAGACTCGTCGCTGTCACCGACGTGCTGTTTGAGGATCGGAACTGCTCGATCGCGGGAGACACGTTCGCTAGCACAGCATTCAACTCAGACACGATCCCCAGGGTCGCCTGTGGATCACTGCTCGCCCCCATCAGCTGCTTCGACATCGTGATCATCAGGTACGTATCCCGATAGACCTCATTGAACTGAGGGTTCCCGGAATACGACTGGTGCAGGACAACACACAGAGCGTTCGTCCGCTGAGCGACCGCATCAGCCAGCAGATTGATGTGAGCCCTGGCTCCAAAAGAGACTCCGGGAAGCTCTGACGATGATGTCGGAATTGAGGCTGGGGTGACGACGATGGAAGACTGGACAGTTGGGACTGACGCTCTGACCACCGGAGTGACGCCCTGGTAAACGTATGGCGTCGAGTACTGGGGCACGTACACATTGGCACGGTAAGCCGGGTAAGAGTTGTAGTAGCCGCCCGAATAGCCACGATAGCCAGTCGCGTAGCCCAAGCCATAGCCGCTGCCGTAGCCTCCGTAGTAACCTCCGTAGCCGCCATAGCCACGGTAATACGGATAACTGCCGTAGCCTAAGCCTATGCCCCCACCCCCGATATAGACGCCACCACCGTTGTGATGGTGGTGATTGTATGAACCGCCCCCGTATCCGCCCCCGTGGTGGTAACCACCACCGCCATGGTGCACCCCACCACCACCGTGGTGAATCCCTCCACCACCATGGTGCATGCCGCCGCCTCCGTGATGCATACCGCCGCCACCGCCATGGTGGCCGCCACCGCCGTGATGTTGTGCAAACGCAGACTGTACCAAACCACTCGACAGCAGCAGCGCAAGCGCCAAGCTGCCAGACAAAAATAAGCGGGTCATCGTAAGACTCCTGGACATCTTCCGAGGTTGGGCATTTCGGCCGGATCTCTCATTCGGAAGCTTTGGAAATTCTATCCCTACTGACCATCGGCGTGAGAAGAAATATGCTTTCACTGGAATGCAATGTATCCCTTCTCATTCTTCGAAATCCCACGAGATTTGATGACCAAGTCAACTGGAGAGTCAGTCGTTATCTCATGTTGCGGTATGTCTTTCGGATGGGTAAGAGAAAGTGAGAATGCCGGGCGAAACCAGGCATCGCGCCGACAATTGGTGGAACGGTCTGTGCGTAAGGTGATTGATCAGACGCCTGAGCAGCACACAGGCCAGAAGAAACGTCGAGAGCAGCATCGCTGTGAATCCTCATCCTCCTTCATGCGATGAAGGCTGTTTTCACCAATGGCCCTGCACCGGTCAGACTGGCGTTCGATTTCTGTAGAGTCAGAACTACAATCGTCTCGATCAATTGAGTGACCGCCAGCAGGCAACTCAGGACATGCGGTGGCTCGCTGTTGCAGCTGCCAGTCTTGCTGACGGACGAAAGCTGACTGCGACTCTCGTGAAAGGAATCTCATGCCACTTCCCCGCATCGCTCAAATCCTTCTGGAAGGTCAGCCCGGTACGGCGATCGAAGTGGCAGGTTGGGTGCGCACACGCCGCGACAACAAAGGCGGGTTCTCATTCATCGAACTGAATGACGGCTCGTGCATGTCGAACCTGCAGATCGTCGTCGACAGCTCCGTCCCCGGATATACCGAGACGATCAAGCTTGTCACCACCGGGGCCAGTATCCGTGTGGCGGGCGAACTCAAAGCTTCGCCCGGAGCTAAACAACGCGTCGAGTTGCACGCCCAGACGTTGACCCTGCTCGGCCCCGCTGACGCCCTCAAGTACCCGCTCCAGAAGAAAGGCCACAGCTGGGAGTTCCTTCGGGAGATCGCTCATCTTCGACCACGAACCAACACGTTCGGAGCGATAGCCCGAGTACGCAACACGGTCTGCTACTCCATCCACCGGTTCTTTCAGGAACGCGGCTTCCTCTACGTCCACACACCGATCATCACGACCAGCGACTGTGAGGGCGCGGGCGAGATGTTCCAGGTCACCACGCTCGACCTCGACAAGGTGGCCGCGGGTAAGGGACCGCTGCAGAAGTCCGATAACCCCGCAGCTGCCCCCGCGATCGACTACACACAAGACTTCTTCGGCAAGAAGGCCTCGCTGACCGTCAGTGGACAACTTGAAGGCGAAACCTTCGCCACAGCTGTCGGGCCGGTTTACACCTTCGGGCCGACCTTCCGGGCTGAGAACTCGAACACCACGCGGCACCTCGCTGAGTTCTGGATGATCGAGCCCGAGATGCCGTTCTATGAACTCACCGATAACATGCAGCTGGCCGAGGACTTCATCAAGACAATCGTTCGCGATGTCCTGCGTGATCGGACCGAGGACATGGAGTTCTTCAACGAACGGATCGACAAGACGATCCTCGCGACGCTCAAGAACATTCTCGACCACGACTTCAAACGTGTCAGCTACACCGAAGCTGTCGAGATCCTGACCAAGTGCGGCCAGACATGGGAATACCCCGTCGAGTGGGGCATCAATCTGCAGGCGGAGCACGAGCGTTACCTGACCGAAAAGCACTTCGGCCAGCCAATCATTGTCTATGACTATCCCCGCACATTGAAGCCCTTCTATATGAAGTGCAACGCCGACGGAAAAACAGTCCGAGCCATGGACGTGCTGGTCCCCGGAGTCGGAGAAATCATCGGCGGCAGCCAGCGTGAGGAAGACCTCGATACACTTCTGGCCCGCATGCAGGAATGCCACCTGAATCCCGAAGACTACTGGTGGTACGTCGACCTCCGCCGCTACGGCACGGTCCCCCACGCCGGCTTCGGCCTCGGCCTGGAACGCGTCCTGTTGCTCCTCACCGGCATGCAGAACATCCGCGACGTGATCCCTTATCCAAGATTCCCGGGCAGTGCGGATTTCTAAGCAGAAACCAAACGCAAGACATCGTGTGTCCCAGTAAGCCTGAAGCGTCAGCGCCCGGAGTCGATTTCACTGGCTGCTGCCCGCCCGATTGGCGAGCCTCTTCTCGCCCGTTACCATCACACCTGCGTGGCCATGCCCGCATTCGGTTCAGTATCCACTTCTTGAGTCGCACCGGAGTACATCATGGGGCAGTGGCCAATCGGAGTCTTCACCTCGATCGACGCAGGGCTGGGCGTCCATCTGGATGTCGCCAAGGACCTGGGCATCCCCAGCGTCCAGATCCATGCCCCGCACGCCGGGACTCGCAACGCCGCAGCTGCGGAAGCATTTCTCAAGCGATGTTCCGATGCGGGGATCACGATTACGTGCGTCTTCTGCGGCTTTGAAGGCGAGAGCTACGCCGACATCCCAACCACAGCCCGCACCGTTGGTCTGGTCCCCGAGGCAACACGTGCCGAGCGGCTGAAGGAAGCCAAGGAGATCGCCGACTTCACCCGCCTGCTCGGGTGTGACACGGTCGGAATGCACATTGGATTCGTACCCGACAAGTCATCGGCCAGCTATGCCGGGCTGCTGGAAGGCACCCGCGACCTGCTCGATCATCTGGCCCGTAATGGCCAGAAGATGCACCTCGAAACGGGTCAGGAAACCGCCGAGCACCTGCTGGAGTTCATCCACGATGTGCAGCGTCCGAACCTGTTCATCAACTTCGACCCCGCGAACATGATTCTGTACGGCACCGGGGACCCGATCGACGCCCTCAAGAAGGTCGGCAAGTACGTCCGCAGCATCCACTGCAAAGACGCCAAGTGGGCCGCCGAAGGTCAGCGCGGCAAGTCATGGGGCAGCGAGGTTGCTCTCGGTGACGGCGATGTCGGTATGGAGACCTACCTCAAAACGCTCAAAGACCTCGGCTACACCGGCCCGCTGACCATCGAGCGCGAGATCCCGCACGATCCCACCCAGCAGAAGAAAGACATCGGCCTGGCCCAGTCCCTGCTGACCGGCTTGCGTGCCAAGCTTGGCATGGGGTGATGACGAGTTACCCGTCACTCAATCAGCGACGTGGCGAGTGTGGTTCAACAAACGAGGGGCTGTTTTACATGGCCCCTCGTTTTTCGTTTGGTCATGCAGAACTGCTGCATTTCGCCTGGTAGATCAGCAGTTCAACTACGAATTGATTGCGATATGGTTTGAACAGAAGAAAACGAAGGGAAGCAAGAAGAGTAGACAGTCGCGTCTCGTTGCAAGACGAGTCGCTCACAAGACAGTGAGGGTAGAAATGTGGTTGGTCTCTGAATGAGTCTCCTGATCCTGCCTTCCTTGCTACTCTTCCTTTCCTTCTGTTCCAAATCCTTCTTCACGCCCGCGCTCCAGGCGTTCCTGTTCTACTTCCACTCAAATGACAACCCCGAGAGCCGTTCGTAGGCTTCGATGTACTTTGACCGCGTATGAGCCACCACCTCTAGCGGTAATGCGGGAGGCGGGGAGTTCTTGTCCCAGGTGGTCGACTCCAGCCAATCGCGGACGAATTGTTTGTCGAAGGACGGTTGCCCGCGTCCCGAAGCGTATTGATCCATCGGCCAGAAGCGTGAGCTGTCGGGCGTCATGACTTCATCGACGAGAATGATCTCGCCGTCGCAGACGCCGAACTCAAACTTCGTGTCGGCGATGATGATGCCTTTGGTACGGGCGTGCTCTGAGCCCTTCTGGTAGATCGCGAGGCTGCGTTCGCGGAGCGTGTTGGCGGTTTCGTGGCCGACGATCTCGCTCATGCGGGAGAAGGAGATGTTCTCGTCGTGACCTTCTTCGGCTTTCGTCGCGGGCGTAAAGATCGGCTCCGGCAACTGGCTGCATTCGACGAGTCCCTTCGGCAACGGGATGCCACAGACTTCCTGAGATTGGCGGTATTCCTTCCATCCCGATCCGGCCAGATAGCCGCGGACCACGCACTCAATCGGGACGACGGAGGACTTTTTGACGACCATGCTGCGACCGCGGAGCACCTCGGGATCGACGCCACGCGGCAGCGGTACCTCGGTCGGGTCCATGCTCAACAGGTGATGCGGCACGCCCAGCTGCGAAAACCAGAACTCGCTGATTTTGGTCAGCACGCGTCCCTTGTCGGGGATCCCCGTCGGCAACACCCAGTCGAACGCACTGATCCGGTCACTGGCCACCAGCAACAGCCGGTCGCCAAAGTCATACACATCGCGAACCTTCCCTCGCCGAACAGGGATTCCGGGGATGTCTGATTGCAGAAGAGGAGTGCGAGACATGGGGGGAGTCGAGAGAGGAGGGACGAGAGAAGAGAGCCAGCGAACGGCGGGCGTAAGTCTGCCGTGCCCCGGATCAAATGCCAACAACGACGATCAACGGCAGCGAGCCACCCGTCTGCCCGTATCATACGACTTCAATGACAACCATTCGACTGACCCACGGCTTTCATACCGACAAACCGTACTCAAGTCTCGACTAGAACAACTTCTTACTATCAATCAACAGCGTCACCGGGCCGTCATTGGTCAGGGAGACCTTCATGTCGGCCTGGAATTTTCCAGTCTCGACAGTGATCCCCTGGCCGCGGACTTCGGCGATGAACTCCTGATACAGAGCATTGGCCCGTTCGGGCGGCGCAGCTGCGACGAAGCTCGGGCGGCGTCCGGTGCGGCAGTCGCCGAGCAGAGTAAATTGACTGACCACGAGCATGGCACCGCCGACATCGGCGAGCGAGCGGTTCATCTTGCCCGCGTCGTCTTCAAACACCCTGAGCCCGACGATCTTCGTGGCTGTGGCAATGACATCGTCTCGCTGGTCGTCCGCAGCCACGCCCAGCAGTACGAGAAACCCGGGACCGATCTGGCCCACGGTCTCCCCGTCGACCGTGACATCGGCCCGGCTGACTCGCTGGACGACAGCTCTCATGGAGGTTCCTGACCGTCTGCTAGCCGACTCGTGAATAGACAGACAGGAATGTCTGCCTTGAGTGAAGAGGAACTGTGAATCGGCTCTAGTTCGCCCCGTAGAACGCATTGGCGGCTGCCACCCCCGCTCCGGCGGGAACCTTGCCCGCAAGACTGCCTTCCAGAGCTGCCAGAAAGACGAGCACATTACGCGGCGTACTCGTCTCACCCATCAGGCCGACACGCCAGACCTTGCCCGCCATCGCTCCCAGCCCGCCGCCAATCTCAATACCGAAATCGTTGAGCAGCCGACCTCGCACCGCTTTATCGTCAGCACCATCCGGTATGCGGATCGAGTTCAACATCGGCAGGCGGTACTGCTCTGCTACGACGAAGCTCAGGCCCATCGCCTCGATGCCAGCACGCAGAGCGAGGTGGTTCCGCTTGTGGCGGGCGAATCGCGCGGGCAGTCCCTCGGCCAGAGTCTGACGCAAGGCCTCATGCAGAGCGTAGTTCATGTTGATCGGAGCGGTGTGGTGATACGCCCGCGACTGGCCCCAGTAATTCCGCACCAGCAGCGTGTCGAAATACCAGCTGGCAATCTTGGTCTTGCGGGCCGAGATCGCATCATTGGCGGCCTTTGAGAACGTGACCGGCGACAATCCCGGTGGACAGCTGAGGCACTTCTGCGTCCCCGAGTAGGCAGCGTCCACCTGCCACTTGTCGATCTCGACGGGGAGACCGCCGAGCGAGGTCACGCAGTCCATCAGCAGCAGCGCCCCGGCGTTGTGAACGATCTTCGAGATCTCTTCGATTGGCTGGAGAGCCCCGGTCGAGGTCTCGGCATGGACAATCCCGACGACTTTCGGCTGGCACTGCTTGACCGCAGCTTCGATCTCCTCGGGGGTGAAGACCTCGCCGTAGGGACGTTCGATCTTCGTGACCTCAGCCCCGCAGCGGGCAGCCACATCGGCCATGCGTCCACCGAAGACCCCATTCACGCAGACCAGCATCCGGTCGCCGGGCTCGATGAGATTCACGACGCAGGTTTCCATCCCCGCACTACCGGTACCGCTGACCGACATCGTCAGCTCGTTGGTCGTCTGGAAGACGCTGCGCAGCATCGACTGGACTTCGTCCATGACCTTCAGGAAGTACGGGTCGAGGTGCCCGACCGTCGGTGCCCCCAGAGCGGCAAGAACCGACGGTGCAATGTCACTTGGCCCGGGCCCCATCAGAATACGACGCGGCGGAAACAACGGAGCAGGCACAGCTGAGGACATGGGAAACTCCCGGAAAGGGGCACGGCACAAGTGATGTACGGATTACTGGATATGTTACGAGATTCAAGGGGGACAATCGACCAATGCCTGCCGGGCAATCGTCTGAGCGATTGTTGATGCGTAGGGTGGGGACCGTTGGCGTCGATTCCACATGCCAATGCTGGCCCGAGGACTTCTCCGCGGTCACATGGGCGGATACGCTATTGATGCCCCTGCAAACGCGGGCCACTGATCTTTATCGGAAGCCGGGCCATGACCGTACTCACCGCACTTGTTCGCTCCCGTATGTACCGGGTGGTGCTGGTCTGCGCATTGATGTGTCCTGGCACAACGGAGGTCTTGGCTCAGGCACCAGCGCCCCCCCCCGGCGGAACGACCACTGTTGTCCAGGGGCGAGGTCTGGCTCTGGAGTGGGTGATCACAATCGCCATGTGCGGAGCTGCTCTATTTGTCGTCTGCCGCTCGAGTCGCCGAAATTAGTTCGGGGACCTACTGGTGAGTTTGCTCTTGTCTGGAGAGTCGGTCGTCATCACCGGAATCGGCATGGTGACGCCGCTGGGTACGACTCGCGAAACGACATGGTCGGCACTGCTGGCCGGGAAACAGGCTGGATCGGATCTCAATCCCGCTGATATGGGACCGGCCTGGCAGGGGATTGCTCCCGATCCACTGTGGCGAGGTTGCCCGGTCAAGCGGACCTGGAACTATCCCGGCGAGCCGATCATCGGCGATGCCCTCGCGGCTGCACGGGAGGCGGTCTCTCATGCGGGGCTCGAACGCGGCGATCCGCGGCGCTGGGGATGCGTCCTCGGAGCAAGCAAGGGGGGCATGCACTTTGGGATACCGATGTTTGTGTCACAATTCTTGAAGGCACCGGACCCCGTAGAGGCTGCATGGAACGGACTGGATGAGGATGCGTGGCGACAGATCTGGCCCGATGCTCCGTCGTCGGCCCTCGCCCGTGAGTTCGATATTCGCGGCCCGGTACTGGCCCCAGCTGCGGCGTGTGCGACCGGGCTGGTGAGTTTGATTCGAGCAGCTGATCTGATTCGCGATGGCGTGTGCGATGTGGTGTTGTGCGGGAGCAGTGATGCCTCTCTTCAGCCGTCGCTGCTGGGTTCATACCGTCGGCTGGG
>QWOR01000218.1 GCA_003669575.1 Planctomycetota bacterium
CGATTTCACTACAAACGCCCCGAACTCTTTGCGATTGAAGTGACTTGTACCGAGACCGATTCACCCTTCACCGTTCGGGAAACCCCCGACATGGCCGGGTGCCACAGCTGGGTTCAACTTCCAGCCACCTGATGGCGAGCCGAGCGGGGCCCGGGAGTGGCGGTCGGATGAGCGCGTGCTAGTGCGAGGGCTCATTGGATGCGAAAATACATCAATCCAGGTTCGAAAGGGCATGTTTCTGCCGGTCTTGGATCGACTTACGCCATTTCACGAGATTCGCAGTCCCAGACGGTGCCTTCCAGGCTTGACGACATTTTTGCCTCTGCCATAATCCCGCCTTGCCGATTGCGGGTGTAGCTCAGTTGGCAGAGCACCACGTTGCCATCGTGGATGTCGAGGGTTCAAGTCCCTTCACCCGCTCTTCTCGATTTTCCCCGTCACAATTGTGGACGTGGTGAATCGATTCACTTTGGAAATGACACTTCCGACCGTGATCGTGTCTTTGCGGTCACCGGTCGGTTGTCCTTTTGGAACCCTGTCCGAACGGACTCTGTCATTTCCCCGATGGCCTGATGACTGGAGCGGTAAACGTGGCGGAACAACAGGTGCTGGATGAGCCGCAGGCCGATGATCTGCCTGCTAAGGCTCGCTTGGAATTGAAGACGGAAATCAAGGACGTCGGCCCCTGCAAAAAGCATATCCGGGTCATCGTTGCCAAGGATGCCATCGCGGGCGTGATCTCCGAAGCTGTGCAGGAATACGCCGGTAAGGCGGAGATTCCTGGCTTCCGCGCCGGTAAGGTGCCTGCATCGCTCGTCAAGAAGCGATTCAAGAAGGAAATCGCCGACCAGGTCAAGCAGCGCGTGCTGATGGTCAGCCTCGATCAGATCGCCGAAGATTCCAAGATTGATCCGATCAATCAGCCGAACCTCGATCTCGACACGGTTGAGATTCCTGAGGACGCCGACTTCGAGTACGAATTCGACGTGGAAGTTCGGCCGACATTCGACCTGCCCACCTACAAGGGCCTGAAGCTCTCCCGTCCCGTTCGTGAAATTTCCGATCAGGACATCGACAGCTATCTGTCCGGTTTCGTTGAGCAGTACGGCACGCAAGAGCCAGTCGATACTCCGGTCGCTGCTGGCGACTTCGTGAACGTCAACATTGTGATCTCACGCAATGGTGTCGAGTACAACAAGATCGACGATCAACTCGTCCGGATCATGCCTGTACTCAAGCTGCAGGACGGCGAACTGAATGGCTTTGACACACTGATGATCGGTGCCAAGGAAGGGGAGACCCGGACGGCCAAGGTCAAGGTGTCGATGGAAGCCAGCACCGTTGAAATGCGTGGCGAAGAACTCGATGTCGCCTTCACGGTCCTGGACGTGAAGCGGATCAGCGTTCCCACGGTCGACGAAGAGTTTTGCGACCGCGTCGGCTTCTCCTCGCTCGAATCTCTGCGGACCGCGATCCGCCGTACCCTCGATCGTCAGGTCAAGTACGAGCAGCGTCAGACCTGCCGCAAGCAGATCACCGACAAAATCACCGAATCGGCGAACTGGGAACTCCCAGCCGATATGGTTGAGAAGCAGGTCGACAACGCCCTGCGTCGAGAAATTCTCGAAATGCAGCAGGCCGGGTTCACGACCCAGCAGATCATGGCTCGCGAAAACGACCTGCGTCAGCAGTCTCTGACCATGACCCGTCGCAACCTGAAGGAGCACTTCATCCTCGATCGCATCGCGACCGAAGAGAAGATCGAAGTCTCTGAACTCGAAATCGAGCAGGAAATCACGACCATGGCATTCCAGCGGGGCGAAAGCCCACGCCGGGTGCGGGCTCGCCTGATCAAGTCGGGTGTCATCGAAAACCTCTACGCTCAGATCCGTGAGCGTAAGGCAGTCGACCTGATCCTCGATTCAGCCGCCTTCAACGACACTGCATACAATCTGCTTCAGGATCGCAACACTGCGGCTCTGGAGCGATCTCTCTGCATCACGCAGGCAGCTGCTCCTGCCGCTGAGAGCAACGACGCAGAGTAATGACGGTCGTGGCCCCGATTTTTCGGGCTCATCCGCCAAAGTCTAAGACCCTCGCAGCTGTCCGCACGGTTGCGGGGGTTCTCTTTTTTCGGTGATGGTCGTCGGTGGCTCGCTCCCGGGTGGGACTGCCTGAGAGACCGAACCTCTTGTCCACTGGCTGGCTCTCAATTTCACCAAGTCATTGCAGAGAAGTTGACCATGTCTGAAGCTGCTACGCCCGATCGTCTGGAAGCTGTCCGCCTGGAAAAGCTCAAGAAGATTGTTGAACTCGGTCATGATCCCTACGGACAGCGTTTTGATAATCATCAGGCGATTCGCGATGTCCGCGCGCTGGCCCCGGCCGACAATGGCGTCGATGGGGAAAAAGTTCGCGTCGCCGGTCGCATCATGCTGGCTAATGACAAGGGCAAGCTCAAGTTCTTCCACATCCAGGACATGACCGGTCGCATCCAGCTGATGGTCAGCAAGGCCGACTGTCCCGAGCCCGTCTGGCAGCTGATCGAACAACTCGACCTGGGTGACATCGTCGGTGTCGATGGTCCCGTGCGCCGCACTCGGACCGGTGAGATCACCGTCTTCATCCAGGATCTCAAGATCCTCTGTAAGTCACTGACCCAGCCACCAGAAAAGTTCCACGGCGTCAGTGATGTTGAGACCCTGCTGCGTCACCGTCACCTGGACCTGATCTACACCGAAGGTGTGCTCGACCGGATGCTGCTGCGGACGCGGATCATCGACTCGATCCGTACCACGCTGAAGTCGCATAAGTTCTACGAGACCGAGACGCCGGTTCTGCACGCCATTGCGGGTGGTGCGGCCGCTCGCCCCTTCGTCACGCATCATAATGCGCTCGACATCCCGCTCTACCTGCGGATTGCACTGGAGCTGCACCTCAAGCGGTTGATGGTCGGTGGGATTGAGCGCGTGTATGACATGAGCCGCGTCTTCCGGAACGAGGGGATCGACTCCACGCATAACCCCGAATTCACGATGATCGAGCTGTACCAGGCGTACGGCGATTACCGGTCGATGATGGATCTCGCGGAAGAGGTCATCACGAATTGCGTGCGAGTGGTTCTGGCTGACAAGGCTGCCCGGGCGATCGCCAAGGGGGAAACGCCGCCCGATCAGGAGCGACTCGTATTGCCCTGGGGCGACACCGAGGTCGACTTCACGCCGCCGTGGCGACGGGCGACCTATGCCGAGCTGTTCCTGGAACACGTCGGCGTCGACATCGCTGACATGCCAGCGATCATCGAGATCGCCAAGAAGAAGGGGCTCGAGACCAATAACGTCCATCCCGACGTGATCGTCAGCGAGGTCTTCGAACTGTTCGTTGAGGATTCGCTGGTGGGCCCGGTGTTCGTCATCGATTACCCCGCCGCGATCTGCCCGCTAACGAAGCGGAAGCAGGACAACCCCGCGATTGCTGAGCGGTTTGAGCTTTATATCCAGCGCATGGAACTGGCCAACGCCTACACCGAGCTGAATGACTCGAAGCTGCAGGAAGATCTCTTCCGCACCCAGCTGGCCGGGCTCTCGGAAGAAGACTCGATGGCCAAGATGGACCACGAGTTTATTCAAGCTCTCCGTTGTGGAATGCCTCCAGCCGGGGGGATGGGCATCGGGATCGATCGCCTGATCATGCTCCTGACCAACAGCCGCAGTATTCGCGATGTGATCTTCTTCCCACTGCTCAAGCCCGAGATCCCGGCGAAATAATTATCGAGAGTTGGGGTGGGGACCTGCCGATCGCTTGGGGCGGACTAAAAGGTCTGCCCCTCTGATCGGCATCTGCGTACGGACAGCTGTGTCTGGTTCCGACGAGCGATGAGTCCGCCTCAACGTCCACGGTCGCGTGGGCGACATTGAGTGGTACCAAAAAATTGAGACCCCGGTCGAACGACGACCGGGGCCCATTCTGCACGTCCATACGTGCAGAAGCGCGGAGTTGTAAGCTGCAAAACAGCTTTGCTTCGGCGCGGCGGCAGCAGCTGGAGATTCAATGCGTTCAGCGTGCGAAGCGTCCCACGCTGGTTGCACAAACTAAGGAACGCTTTAGCCGCCCAGATGTCTACAGGCAGATTTTCTGCTTCAGAAAAAACTCCGGCCATGAGCCGATCACTCTGCCGTCGGGCGTTTTGTGGCAACCCGCAGCCAGCGTTCCGCATATCCGTTAGCCTCACCCTAACGCTTACGGTCTAACCGGCAGGTTTCACCGAACGATTCGTTACGCCAGACGACTCAACCGGGATGTTGGCCGAAAGGGCCGTCTCTCGACCACAGCGATGTCATCTGAAGGGCAGAATATAGAGTGGGGGGCGATCCGATCGCTCCATGGCCGGATTGCGCATGTTGTGCTGCCAGGGAGGGCAGAATGGAGTGAAGGGCGATTTCCGATGGCAACGACAGCACTTGTCCATGCGAGAATCGCGGAAGGTACATGATCGATTTCCAGCGTCTGAAAAATGACTTGCTGGCGCTCGGGTGCCTGGCCCTCTCGGTGTTCCTGGTACTCAGCCTTGGCAGCTACGATCCGGCCGACCCGCCGGCGTCGCTGGTTTTCCCTGCGCATACGATGGTGGCTAATCTCGCGGGCCAGCCCGGTGCGATTACCGCCAACAGCCTCTTCACCTTGCTGGGTGAAGCCGCCTGGAGTGTGGTTCTGCTGCTGGTCCTGGCTGACCTTCGCCTGTTTCGTCGCGTTCCTACGCCCGATCCGGGAGTACGCCTTCTGGGAGCGGGACTGCTGGTCGCAGCGGTGGCGTTGACGTTTCAGCTGCTGCTGCCTCGATGGGGGCATGGGCCAGTGATCGGGAGCGGAGGCTGGGTCGGGGCCTGGGCCGGAGCTGTCGTTGAAAAGTATTTCGCTCTGACCGGCGGCTTGATTGTCGCGGGTACACTGGCGCTGGCGGGGTCGCTGTTGGCTGCGGACAACCAGGTCTCGCAGTGGTGTGTCTCGGGCCTGTTGCTCCCCTTTCGCATTCTGGTTCTGCCTTTCCGGCCACTGATGCGGCGTTATGAAGAGCCCTCGAGTGGATTGTCAACGGACGAGTACGACGAGGCCACGGTGCCGCAACGGCCCATTCCCGTTCGCGCGGCCTCCATGCCAATCGCCGTCACCCGTGCTGCGGAACGAGCTGCCGCAGCCTCAGCTGCATCAACCGCGACGAGTGCCCCAGCTGCGCCGCAAACGGGCTTTAAGGTCAATCTGCCGCTGGGAGGTCGAACCAGGACGCCGAAGACAGCAGCTGTGGCATCCAGCACTCCACTGACGAGACCTGTCCATCGTCTGCCCGATACGAGTCTGCTGGAGGATGCCCAGGAGTTTCCGTTTGAGAAACTCGCCGAGAAGGCCCAACTCAACGCTGCGACACTGGAAAAGACGTTCGAGCAGTTCGGCCTCAAAGTGAAGGTCACTGAGATCGACACGGGGCCCGTGGTCACGCTCTTTGAGATCGACCTCGAACCGGGTCTGAAAGTGGCCAAGGTCATCAGCCTGCAGGACGACCTCGCGATCGCGTTGCGCGTACCTGCGGTGCGTGTCGTCTCCCCCATCCCCGGTAAGAACACGGTCGGGGTCGAAGTCCCCAACGACATCCGTGTGATGGTCCGGCTCAAGGAACTGATCGAAGCGACCGGTCCGGAACTCGACAAGCTGCGCATCCCGATGTTCCTGGGTAAGGATGTCAGCGGGGGCTCGCTGGTCGTTGATATGGCCAAGATGCCGCACCTGTTGATTGCTGGTCGCACGGGAACGGGTAAGAGCGTGTGCTTGAACACGCTGATCGTGTCGATGCTGATGACCCGGACGCCGGACGAAGTGCGGATGATCATGATCGACCCCAAGATGGTCGAGCTGAGTCCGTTCACCAAGTTGCCGCACCTGATGCACCCGGTCATCACCGACATGAAAAAGGCCGAGGCGGTACTGGCCTGGGCCGTTGACAAGATGGAGGAACGGTACGACCTGCTCGCTCGTGTTGGGGTGCGCCATCTCGACAGCTACAACAAGCTCGGCAAGGAAGAGGTCCTCGACCGCCTCGATATCGATCCCGACAGCTATGAAGCCGAGGCAATCCCCGAGAAGATGCCGTACATCGTGATCATCGCCGACGAAATGGCGGACATGATCATGACCAGCGGCAAGGATGTCGAAGCTCACATCATCCGCCTGGCTCAGAAGTCGCGAGCTGTGGGAATCCACCTGATCCTCGCCACGCAGAAACCGACGGTCGATGTTATCACCGGTCTCATCAAGTCGAACCTGCCCGCGCGCATCGCATTCCAGGTCGCCAGCAAGAACGACAGCCGCGTCGTGCTGGATGAGAACGGAGCCGAGAAGCTGCTGGGCTACGGTGATATGTTGTTCCTGGCTCCGGGGACGAGTACGCTCTCCCGTGCTCAGGGAACCTACATCAGTGATGACGAGGTCAATACCGTCATCGAGTTCTTCAGCGACCAGCCGACGCAGTATTCCGCCGAGATCGCTGAAGCGACCGCAGCTGCGATGCGTAAAGATAAAGAGAAAGAGGGCGGCGGACCTACCGACAATGCCCGCGCCAAAGACGAGGTCTATCAGCGGGCTTGCGAAGTCGTCATCAACGAAGGACGCGGCAGCGTGTCATTGCTGCAGAGAGCTCTGGGCATCGGGTACGGTCGGGCCGCTCGCATGATCGACTGGATGGCGGAAGACGGCATCGTCGGAGACTACAACGGTGCGAAATGCCGTGAAGTCATTTGTACGCTCGCAGACTGGCATTCCCGCCAGTCTGGATTCGGCGGCGATTCGGGTGATGATGAGGATGACTTCGAGTAACCGGGCAGTGTCTGAACTGAAGTGCGCTCACCTGTTCCAAAGGTGGCCTGAGTCACTGATCAGTCACGCTCAATGTCACAAAATACAGCTAAAACTTTTGCTGCTCTTCTTCTCTTTCTTCCTCGTTTCTTGGCTTGTCTTCCGTTCAAAAATAAACTGTTGTACTGGGATACGCAGCAGCAATGGAATTGGAACGAAAGGTAAGGAAGGAGACGAAGGTAGAAAAGAAGTGCGTTGGGCAATGGCGGGCGATTCTGTCGCATCGTGTTGAGCATGCTGTTGTGGGTTGTGATGAGTTGAATAGAGGCCTGGCGGCTTCCCTCAGGTCGGGTCAGTAACGATACTGGATGATTACGCCCCAGCACTTTCGCGGGGGACTGAGGAGGCTCGTGTTTTGCTGCTTCATGAACTCAAGGTTTCGGCACATTCGCTGTTTACGCGTGCCAGTCTGGGAGTGCTTTTGCTGGGATGGCTGGTGCCCCAGGTGACTCATGCTGAAGTTCCCGGTGTGACTTCGCTGTTCCCTGCGGGAGTCCAGGTGGGCCAATCCGCCAAGGTGAAACTGCTGGGCCCCGTCGGTACCGCTCCCGTCGAAGTGCTGGTTGATCGCCAGGACCTATCGGTGACTCCGAGCGACAAAACTGATGAATACGTCATTACCGCGACAGCTGAGGCACGCCCCGGTGTGGGATGGTTGCGATGGCATAATGCCGAAGGGGCCAGTGACCTGTTGCCGTTCGTTGTCGGGACCATGCCGGAGATTGTGGAGGTCGAGCCCAACAACGCTGCCAAGGAAGCACAGGCCGTCGCGAGTCTGCCTGTGACCATCAATGGGGCTCTCGACAAACGGCATGAAATCGACACGTTCACGATTACTCTCAAGGCTGGGCAGACCTTGATCGCTTCGCTTGATGCCAATCGCACGCTGCCGTCCCCGGTGGATGCCTCGATGCAGATCGCTGACAGCAAGGGGTTTGTCGTGGCCCAGAATGACGATTCGTTCCGATCTGATCCGCAGATCGTCTTCACTGCTCCCGTCGACGGAACATGGTTTGTCCGGATCTTCGGGTTTCCAGCCGAGCCCAATTCGAGCATTGAATACACCGGTAGCCCCAATTCGATCTATCGACTTCATCTGACCACCGGACCGGCAATCGACTATCTGTTTCCTCTGGTGAGGCAGGGCGGAGAGTTCGTAGCGGGGGGATGGAACCTCACTGGTGAAAAGGTCACTCTGGTCGGTGAGCCGGGGACGCTGCGACTGGTTCCGCTGGCCGGAGGAACAGTGCCCTTTACCGCGTTTACTGTGGACCAGTTGCCTGAGCCGGTGGGCACAGCGATCGTCGAGGACCTAGCGAGTGCCTCTCAGCCGATCTCGATCTTCAGCTCGACATCGGGAGTCGTGGAAGCCCCGGGGGATGTCGACACGTATCGCTTCATGGCGACGAAGGGGCAGACTGTTCGTATTTACACACACTCGCGCAGCGTTGGTTCCTGGCTCGATCCACTGGTCCGGTTGCGATACGCGAATGGCGAATTGATCACCGAGCAGGACGACAAAGGCGTCTCAGCCGACCCGAGCTTTGATTTCACCTTCCCCGGTGACGGGGAGTACATTCTGGAGGTTACCGACCGTTATGGGCATGGGAGTGAGCGCCACTTCTACTCTCTGGTGATAGGTCCCGATGTTCCCGGCTTTGAGCTGTCGGTGGCCGCCAATCGATTCACGCTCGACCGGACGAAGCCGCTCGAAATCCCCGTCACGATCAATCGACTTGTCGGACTCAATGTTCCGATTCAGTTCACCGTGGAAGGCCTGCCCGCCGGAGTGACGCTGGAGCCCATCGAGTCGAAGCCGGAAGGCGATACCTCGAAGGCTGCGACTCTCAAGTTGTCAGTGGCTGCCGACGCTGCAGCTGCGAAGGGCCCCCTGCGGATCATTGGTCAGACCACCGGGCCCGACCTGAAGCATGCCGCCAAAGGTCCGGTCAACGGATTGAAGGTGACCACGGACGACCTGTGGATCACGCTGCCGGTAAAGCCGTAGTGACAGAACCGGGGGCTGCGAGCCGATTCGTTGACCGTCGTGTGTATTTATCTGCGAACTCCTCATTTCGAATGATCTGAAGCCTGATCTCTCCCGTTTGTGCTGGAAGTCCTGCACTCGCTGGGGTGGCTCGTGTACTTTCTGATCGAAATCTTGGCTGTCGTCGTCGAATGTCTCTGCGGAGGGTGTGAGGTTCTCAACAGGACTGGTCAACCCAAAAAGAAGACGGCCCCGGAAGACGAGGTGATCGACCCGAACAATTCATTTCATGTCGCTTATCTGGTCGGATTGAAGTGGGGGACCACCGCCGACGCTGCGATGGTGCGAGATGCCGTCAGACACTTTCAGCAGGACCACTGGCGGAAACCGACGATGCGACGAGACGCGTGGGAGGTTGTCGGTCTGATGGATTCAACGAGTACGGAGTAAGTCAGAAGTCAGGCAACTGCGACGTGGCTACTTATCGAGAATGACGGCGTCATTGATCTTGTAGAGAAAGAACAACTCGCCATCGAGCAGGACCGATTTCACAACCATCTGTCCGACAACGTCAAACGGTCGCCCCTGGATGTAATTCGTCGTGACACCCTCGCGCAG